>JBFHGS010000292.1:0-5741 GCA_041582995.1 Desulfopila sp.
GGTGAATCCTGCATCGGTAACCAGTCCGCGAATTTCCTGCTCAGAAAGCCGGAAACTAACACCTGCGGCGGCAACCACATTTTCTTCAATCATGGTACTACCAAAATCATTTGCTCCAAAAAAGAGCGAAAGCTGTGCTATCTTAGGTCCCTGGGTCACCCAGGAAGCTTGAACGCTCCTGAAGTTGTCTAAATATATCCTTGATAAAGCGAGCATTTTCAGATATCCCATTGCAGTAACCTTTTCCACATCTGCAAGCACGGTATTATCCGGCTGAAATGGCCAGGGAATAAAGGCGGTGAAACCACCGGTTCGATCCTGCAGTTCCCGCAGACGCCTGAGGTGCTCCAAGCGTTCCTCAGCCGTTTCTATATGGCCGAACATCATGGTAGCAGTGGTACGCAACCCTTGATTATGCGCTTCCTCCATAACAGCTATCCACTCGTCAGCAGTGCATTTACGGGGGGCAGTCGCCTGTCGAACCCGATCATTCAAAATTTCAGCGCCACCACCGGGAATCGAGTCAAGACCGGCAGCGATAAGACGTTGTAAAACTTCTTTATAATCAAGACCGGAAACAGATCCAAAATGGCACACTTCAGGAGGAGAAAAACCGTGAACATGGATGCCGGTCTTCTTCATAAAACGCAGCATGTCTTCATAGTATTCGAGCGGCAGGTCCGGATGCAATCCACCCTGCAGTAGAATCTGTGTACCTCCGAGCGCCTGTGTTTCCCGAATTTTTTCTGCAAGCTCGTCAAAGGAGAGCACATAACCGCCCTTTTCTTCCGGAGCCTTGAAAAACGCGCAAAACTTACAAGCTGAAACACAGATGTCTGTATAATTGATGTTACGGTCTATGACATACGTAACGCGCTTTTCCGGATGCAACCGCTCACGAATCGTATTGGCGAGAAATCCGAGTTGATACAAATCAGCCTGTTCTTCAAGCAATATAAAATCTTCATCGGTAATTCTTTCGCCAGCAGTCACTCTGGCTATGACAGCCTGTATACTTTCAGTGGTCATAATAGGACTCCGGGTACTACTTATGTGCATGTATGACATTGTAAAGAGTATCGCGCTCAATAGCCTTTCGCCCAGCTTCTTTTATCAATTTCACCAATGTGGTGCTACCCATGGCCTGTTCAGTTTCTGCACCTGCCATATGAGTTATAAGCTCTTCTTTTACGGTGCCGTCCATATCGTCGGCACCAAACGAAAGAGCAATCTGCGCAAGCTTTGGCCCAATCATAACCCAGTACGCCTTGATATGCGGGAAGTTATCGAGAAAGAGTCGCGAAACTGCAATGTTCTTCAGATCATCAATTCCGGTTGTCCGGGAGAGACTTGACATTTCAGTATTTTTCGGATGGAAAGCTAATGGAATAAAAGCCAGGAAGCCATTCGTTTCATCCTGCGCTTCACGCAGAGCAGAAAGATGCTCAATACGCTCCTCCATAGTCTCAATATGACCGTAAAGCATAGTGGCGTTGGTATGAAGTCCCTGCCTGTGTGCAATTTTAGCGACTTCAAGCCAATCCTTGCCGGGTAATTTGTCGGCACAGGTCAATTCACGAATGCGGGTGCTGAAAACTTCAGCGCCACCACCCGGGATAGAGCCGAGACCGGCTTCTTTTAAAATGTCCAGTGTGGCTGCAATAGGTTTATCCGCAAGTTTTGCCAGATGGGCAATCTCTACGCAGGTAAAGGCCTGAATATGTACTTCCGGTTTAACTTCCTTTATGCCCCTGAGCACCTCAGTATAATACTCAAAAGGCAGATCCGGATGAATCCCACCCACCATATGAATCTCGGTGATAGGCTCATTCAATCTTTCGCGTACTTTCTGCTTCACATCCTCAACGGACATCTCGTACGCTTTGTCGGCGTCCTTTTCCTTACCAAATGCACAGAACTTACAGAGATTTGTACAGATGTTCGAATAGTTGATGTGCTGATTATAAATATAGTATGCATTATCACCGTTAATACGGTTTCGTACCATATTCGCCAGATAACCAAGGGCGAGAATATCCGGGCTGTTATACAGTTGCAGCCCTTCCTGGGCGGAAAGTCTCTCTCTGGCCTCGACCTTCTCGAGAATCGCACCGAATCCTGCTTTTTCTATATAGTTTCTCATGGCAATAAAAAAAGCCGGGGTAAATGCTCCCGGCTTTTGGCAGATGTTTTTAAGAGTTTCAATCAATAAAGAATTTGAGCTTATCCCTTCTACTGGAGTGACGCAGTCTGTTCAGAGCTTTCTTCTCAATCTGGCGGATACGCTCACGGGAAACATTGAAGCGTTTACCAATTTCTTCAAGGGTATATTCGGCTTTCTCGCCGATACCGAAACGCAGGCGAATAATTTTTTCTTCGCGATCGCTCAGGGTTGAGAGGATTTCTTCAACACGTCCGGCAAGTTCACGATTCTGAACCGCATCATACGGAGACTGCGATTCCTGATTCTCAAGGAAATCACCAAGAGTAGAATCATCATCCCCCACAGGTGTCTCAAGAGAAATCGGCTCACGGGAAGCTTCAAGTATGGACAAAATCTTATCCATCGGCAGATTCGTCGCTTTTGAAATCTCAAGCGGTGTAGGCTCACGACCGAGTTCTTTATACAGCGCATAAAACGCTTTAAAAAACTGACTACGCAATTCAAGGAAATGAACCGGCAAACGAATAGTTCGTGTTTTATCGAGAATTGCTCTGGTTATCGCCTGACGAATCCACCAACTGGCATAAGTCGAGAATTTATTTCCCTTGGTGTAGTCAAAACGAAAAACTGCCCGCATCAAACCAAGGTTACCTTCCTGAATGAGGTCAGCAAGGGTAAGCCCTTGATGCATATACCTTTTGGCAATAGAAACAACCAGTCTCAGGTTTGCCCGGATCATTGTATCCTTAGCAACCTCAATTGAACGACTGTATGCTTCTATTTTGGCCTGAAGTTCAAACAGCTCACGAATGTCTGAGTATCTTTGCGCTGCACTGGTAACGCTGTAACGCATAAGATTCAGTTGCTGCTTCTTGGGCTTCAGAGTAGGGTCTCGCTTCTCCCACAGATCAATGCGGTCACGCAGAAGCACGAGTTCCTTAACGTCACACGTCTCCTCGCGAATAGCCTCAATAATACTCTCGAATCCCTGGCGAATAGTCTTGCTGTACTTCGCCTCTTCTTCTGGAGTCAGCAGGTCAAAACGCCCCATTTCCCGGAGATACGTTGTCGTAGTCTCCTCAGCTTCATGAGATTCGTCTTCGGAGCCGGTAGAAGAAATTTCGAGATCATCCAGATTATCATCCAGAGAATCGTCATCCTTCTTTTCCCAGACCTCTCCTGAGAGAGTTCTTCTTTCGCCGGATTTTTCTTCAGTAACAATTTCAATGTCGTGAGCACCGAGGAAATTAAAGATCTTTTCAATTGCATTAGGATCTTTAATTTCATCTGGCAACAACTCATTAAGATCATTGAAACTAATACAACCTTCGTCTTTTCCGGCTTTTAGTAGATTTTCTTTGATTTCAGACAGCACAGGGCTACCACTCCATTTACTTGAATTTAAAAGACAGATTACTGTACACTGAGTACGTGAGGATAGGTATCACCACTTGCCATGATGAACGTGCACCTATTGCTGGAAATACTGGGTTAAATGCAAAAAAAAAGGCCGACGGAAAGGCTCCCGTTGCCGTAAAAACGTCAAAGAGCTAAGCTTACCCCATCATCACAAGGATTGCAATATTTTAAATTACGCTCTTGGTCAACTGTTTGCATATTACCCGAATTCACAACAGCACCCTTTGCCTCACTTGGCTGCATTATACAGTCACCCGCAAATTTCTAGGCATTACAGTTACACATTATAGCATTCATCGTGCTGGATACAAGGTCACGCGAATCGAATTTTTCACAACACATTCGCACCTATGCACATAATGCTGCAGAATAACAATTTATTTGAATTTGAGTGCTATAAAATGACAAAAAATACCAACAATATTCTATCCGAGAGACGCCGCAGCGGTATACTGGCCCACATAACATCATTGCCATCACCATATGGCATTGGTGATATAGGTAACGCCAGCTACGATTTTCTCGACTTCCTCGTCGAAAGTGGCCAGAGTTGCTGGCAATTCCTTCCTCTTAATCCGACCAACACGCTGTTTGATAATTCACCGTATATGAGCAATTCCGCCTTTGCGGGCTCGCCTCTACTTATTTCTCCCGACAGACTTGCTGCAGATGGACTGATAAGCAGTAGCAGCCTCTCTGACCATCTGGACTTTTCTCCGTATATTACAGATTACCAGGCTGTCGGGGATTTTAAAAAAATCCTTTTAAGGGAAGCCTTCGCTCATTTCCGCACACAACCGGACCCCCGATACGATGATTTTCTTCTTTCTCATACCTGGCTTGACGACTATGCACTCTTCATGGCTTTAAAAGATCATTTTAAAAATAGCCCCTGGTTTCACTGGCCGAGCGAAATTGCCGCTAGAAAACCAAAAGCCATGCAACAACAACACGAGCTCCTTAACGACGCAATCGATTACTATCGCTTTGAACAATTTATTTTTTATACCCAATGGTCGGCACTGCGGGAAAAGGCTGCGGAACGCGAAATATTACTCTTTGGCGATATACCGATTTATGTCGGACTCGATAGCGTCGATGTCTGGGCTCATCAAAATATATATGATCTCGATCCGTCTACCCACATGCCAACTACAGTTTCCGGTGTGCCCCCGGATTATTTCAGTGAAACAGGTCAACGCTGGGGTAATCCGCTCTACCGCTGGGACAGCGACTCAAAAGAGGTTTTACAGCATCTTGAAAACTGGTGGGTCGAACGTCTGACTGCGGTGTTTGAGCTGGTGGATATCGCCAGAATTGATCATTTCCGGGCTTTTGAATCATACTGGGCAATCCCCGCAGAAAACGAAACTGCCATCGACGGGGTATGGCTCCCCGGACCGGGTATCGACTTTTTCAACACAATTGAAAAACGGCTTGGCCACCTGGACATTGTCGCTGAGGATCTTGGCATCATAACAGATGAAGTCTTGAAGTTACGCGATGCTTTGGGTTTTCCCGGCATGAAAGTTCTGCAATTCGCCTTTGACGGTAATCCCGACAATTACTTTCTTCCGCAAAACTTTGAAACCTCAAACTGCGTGGTGTACACCGGCACGCACGACAATGACACAACTGTAGGCTGGTTTTTCAGCAACGAGATCAACGAAGAACAGCGTCACACTGTGAAACGTATGGCAAATCGCAGACTCCATGATGAAACTGCAATACATCAGGACATGATATACCTCGCCCTCTCCTCAACCAGCAACCTCTCGATCTTTCCCCTTCAGGATATTCTCGGGTTTGGTAACGACTGTCGCATGAACACACCTGGAGTACCACAAGGGAATTGGGGCTGGCGCTGCGCGCCTCAATTTCTTAATCATGAAGTACGAGACTATATGCGGGCACAAACAACATTGTTTGGCCGACAGCGACAAGAGTGAGAAAATGGGCAGGTAATAAATATCAGGGGCGAGAGACGTTGAGACCAGCACTCCTTTTCACTTCAATAGCCGAAAACCAATTTTATTTGTCGATTGCCGGAGGGAACAACTTTTTTTTACGAACAGATATTGACAAGCCTCCAGCAGTCAGGTATATACACCGGACCATTAGGCCCCATCGTCTAGTGGCCTAGGACACTGGCCTCTCA
>JBFHGS010000293.1:0-5709 GCA_041582995.1 Desulfopila sp.
TCATCATATTTTTCAAAATCATTAGAAAAAGGATTAAAAATCCTGGCGTTGTTTAATCGGGAAACCCCTGTCCTCAGTCAGACTGATATAGCCAGGATAAGTGGTTTGAATATGACTTCAACGTACAGGTATATCAATACTCTGGTAGAAATGGGGTATCTCGAGAAGGACGAGTCTACCAAGCTTGTCAGGCCATCAATTTTCTGTCTTGCCTTCTGTCACAACCTGATGCGGGCAACGGACCATAACAGGCTGATAAAGGCATTGGTGGACGATATACACAGTCGATATAACATGACCATTGATGTCGCCTTATGCGTTGATGATGACATGATGCGTATCTATCATCGTGAAGCTGCCGACACTCTGACCTACAGTCTGCCTGATTTCACCAGGAACTGTTTGCATAATACAGCTCTCGGTAAGGCTTTTCTTTCAACGCTGCCTGAAGGAGAGTTGAAAACCCGGTTGGAACAACTGCAACTGACTGCCAAAACAAAAAATACGATTATTGACCGGGAAATTCTCAAAGAGCAATTGCTGCTGGCAAAATCAAAAGGATATGCGGTGACAGTTGAAGAATTTCTGCCAGGTCTCATTGCCATCGCCTCGCCGTTGATAAATCCTCATACATCAAGAGGGATAGGGGCAGTATCATTCGATTTTTCTGTTTTACAACGTAATGCTGAAGAGGTTCAGCAGCAATATGGCTCATTGATAATTGACCTCGCTGCCAGAATATCAGCTACGATTCCGGTTGAAGGAAGAATCGGGAATGTCTAATTGCACCGAATCCAGTGCAGCTGAAAAAAATACAACCAGGAAGAATGTAAATGAGCAACAATGACGCAGCGAGCCCCTTGTTTTACCAGACAACATCTATCACTCCGATGGTGTCGAGAGCAAAAGGTATTTATATATGGGATGAATCAGGGAAAGAATATATCGACGGTTGTTCAGGGGCAATCATCTGCAATATCGGGCATGGAGATGATAATGTGCTTGCCACCATTAATGAGCAGGCCGCATCCGCATTTTTCACTTACCGAACGCAGTTCGAGAACCGACCTGCCGTAAATCTGGCCAAAAAGCTCGTGCAACATTCTGCCTCCAGGCTTGACCGGGTTTTCTACGTGTCCGGAGGTTCAGAAGCGGTTGAATCGGCGGTGAAACTATGTCGTAGTTATTTCTGCAGCAAGGGTGAAGGCAGTCGTCATATAATCATAAGCAGAACACCGTCTTATCATGGTTCTACTTTTGGTGCCTTGGCCTTGACCGCTTATGCACCACTTGAGATTCCATATAGGCCAATGCTCAAAGCCAGCCCGAAGATTCCTGCGCCATATTGCTATCGTTGCAATTTCCAGATGACCTATCCGCAATGCGGTCTTGCTTGTGCCAGGGCACTGGAAACAACCATTCAGGAGCAGGGGCCCGAAAATGTTGCTGCTTTTATTGCTGAACCCATTGGTGGTGCCAGTACCGGAGCACTTGTGCCCCCGGAGGAATATTTTTCCATTATCCGTGAAATATGTGATCGTTACGGAATTCTGCTCATTCTGGATGAAGTCATGACTGGCTTCGGACGTACAGGCAAATTATTTGCCTACGAACATTGGAATCTTCAGCCGGATATTGTTGCCCTTTCTAAAGGGATGGCCTCAGGTTACTACCCTCTGGGGGCAGTGTTGGCAGGGAATGATCTGGTTGAATCTGTTCTCCGTGGCGGCGGCTTTCCTCACGGTCACACGTACGCGGGTAACCCTATGGCCTGCGCTGTTGGACTTACGGTGCTTGAGCGAATGTTGGATGATCATCTAGTCGAAAATTCAGCCGAAATGGGCAGATTGCTTCTCAGCGGCTTGCAGGACCTGGCTGATAAACATCATATAATCGGAGAGGTTCGTGGCAGGGGACTCCTGACCGCATTGGAATTCGTTAAAGATAGAGAAAGCCGGACTCCATTTTCCAACGAACATCAGGTTTTCAATATGGTGACCCAACAGGCATTTGCCCGTGGCCTGATTATTTATCCCAGAAAATCCATTAACGGGTTGGCAGGAGACCACGTACTCATATCACCACCGCTTATTATCACTTTGGCCCAGGTGAATGAAATCCTGACCCGGTTAGATGACACCCTCGCCAGTGTTACACAATCACTGGCTGGGAAAAGATAGCATTATCTCATGTCTGCATGATCCGACAACAAAGAAGAAACACAAAACAACGAGGAGAGAGAACATGAAAAGGACATTCGTATTGGCACTCAGTCTGCTAACCGCATTTTTGTTTACAGGAGCAGCATATGCTGACGACCTTCAGGTTGTAAAAGAAAAAGGCAAGATCACCATGGCTATGAGCGGTCAGTATCCGCCGTTTAATTTTGTTGACGATAAAAATCAACTGACCGGCTTCGATGTGGAAATCGGTACAGAAATCGCCAAAAGAATAGCTGTTACCGGCGTACCGTTAACTACAGCCTGGGACGGTATCATTGCCGGACTTCTTGCTAATAAATACGAATTAATCTGCGGAAGCATGGCAATTACTGATGAGCGGTTGAAATCTATCGATTTTTCAGACCCCTATTACCGTTCCGGAGCGCAATTGTTTGTTAAAAAAGATTCACCCTTCAGGTCTGTTACAGATCTGAAAGGCAAGAAGATAGGCGTTACGCTGGGCACCACGTATGAACAGTGGGTCAGGGATAACATTGCCGATGCCGATATTCGCACGTATAAGGGCGTTCCAGATATGATCCTTGAAGTATCTACCGGTCGTATTGATGGTTTTATTTCAGATAAAATCGTTGGTGCTCTTGCTATCAAGGATAAAGGCGTACCGATCTCTCTTGCCGGTGACCTGCTCTTCGAAGAGAAAATGGGAATTGCCATGCGCAAGGGTAATCTTGAGCTGAAAAGTGCTATAGACGGTGCGCTCGCCTCGATGAAAGAAGATGGTACGTATCATGATATCTCTATGAAATGGCTCGGCCTCGACGTTCGCTGAGTTCTTTACCCGACCTTTGCCTGCGTGATCAAAAAATAGCGCAGGCGAAGGCAACTTCGAAATTTCGGCCCAAACAGCAAAAGTTCTCACCCTCCCTTGTGATCGCCAAAGGACACCTGTTATGCTTGACTGGAACATCATCGTTCATTATTTCCCTTTTCTGCTCTCAGGAGCCTTGCTTACCCTGAAAATTTCAGTTTTGTCGCTGGTACTCGGCCTGGTTTTCGGCCTGACTGCTGCATTGTGCAAGCTCGCAGGGAATCCTTTGCTGCGCTGGCCGGCAATGTTGTATATCTGGCTGATACGTTCAACACCGCTCTTGGTGCAGCTGTTCATCATCTATTTTGGTTTTCCCCAAATCGGTATAGATCTTGGACCATTTCTCTCTGGTGTTTTTGGCCTGGCTTTGAATGTAGGTGCCTATAATGCTGAGACGATACGTGGCGGCATTATCTCGGTGGCCAAAGGTCAGACAGAGGCTGCACGATCATTGGGAATGAGTTCTGCTCAGGCAATGCGCAGGATTATCCTGCCGCAAGCATTACGTATCATCATTCCGCCGCTTGGTAATAACTTTGTCATCCTGATCAAGGATACTTCGCTTGTCTCCACTATTACTGTTGTTGAGTTGACCCTGACAGCACAACGGCTTATCGGCTCCACCTATAAGCCTTTTGAAATGTATATAATGGCCGCAGTGCTCTATGCGGTACTGACCTCGGCAGCAAGTATGCTGCTAGTTTGGGTAGAACGACGCACCAGAAAGGAGGCCAGAGCATGAGGACTTCTTTATCAACCCGGAAAGAGAACCATATGCTGGAAATTTGTGATTTAAGAAAGAGCTATGGACAGCTCAATGTTTTAAACGGAGTAGATCTCAAGGTCGCTCCGCAGGAAGTTCTTGTGATTATTGGACCGAGTGGGTCCGGTAAGTCAACGTTGCTACGCTGTATCAATCATTTAGAAGAGCCGACAGCCGGTAGGATTTTGCTTGAGGGTGAGCTCATCAATGATACAACCAAAAACCGGCAGGGCTTCGAGAAGCACCTGAACAATGTCCGCTGCAAGGTGGGGATGGTATTTCAGCAGTTCAATCTGTTTCCACATATGACAGTGCTGGAAAACGTGATGGAAGCACCTGTACTGGTGTTGAAGCAGGATAAAGCTGAAGCTCGAAACAAAGCGCTTTCTCTTCTGGAGAAGGTCGGGCTGAGTGACAAGACCGATTCTTATCCAAGTATGCTTTCCGGTGGTCAGCAGCAGCGTGTAGCAATTGCTAGGGCTCTGGCCATGGAACCAAAAGTGATGCTCTTTGATGAAGTTACCTCAGCTCTTGATCCTGAACTTGTCGGCGATGTACTGCGTGTTATGGAAGATCTCGCCCGTGAAGGTATGACCATGCTGGTTGTTACCCACGAGATGGGTTTTGCCGAGAAAGTCGGAGACAGAGTTATTTTTATGGCTGACGGTGTTGTGGTGGAAGATGCTTCACCTAGAGAAATGTTCAGCAATCCGAAAGAGCGTCGCACCCGGCAATTTCTGGCAGAGGTACTTAAATGATAGATAAGACATCAACTGTCAGCAAGTCACTGGAAATGATTGCGAGTGGCTCAGTGATTATGGTCGGAGGTTTCGGAGTTCCAGGTACACCTTTTACACTCATCAATGGTGTGCTCGAAAGCGGGGCAACAGATCTGACCCTCATCAAAAATGAAGCTAATGAGGCTGGGCTTGGCGTTTCGCTGCTTCTTGAGGCTGGACGAGTAAATAAGCTGATAACATCACACCTCGGCTTAAACAGTATCGCCATCACCATGATGAATAATAAAGAAATAGAGGTGAAATTTTTTCCTCAGGGAATTCTGGCAGAAAAGATACGGGCTGGGGGGGCAGGGTTGATGGCGATCATTACCGATATCGGTATCAATACAATTCTTAGACGAGAAGAGGATGTGGTTCGCCTAGCGGGTCGTGAAGGTATGATAGAGCCTGCTTTACGAGCAAATATTGCCCTTGTACATGCTGCCATTGCGGACAAAGCCGGTAACCTGGTCTATGAAAAAAGTGCGCGGAACTTCAATCCGTTGATGGCAACGGCGGCCGACCTGGTTATTGCCGAAGCTGAGAAAATAGTGGAGATAGGAGAAATTGCTCCGGATCAGGTACACACACCTGGTGCCTTTGTCGATCATGTTGTGCCGATCGGAAAACTTTTACCGGAATATGGAGTGCTGCAACATCATGTACGCTGATCCCAAAGAGAAAATTGCCCGCCGGGCAGCACAGGAAATCCAACCCGGACAGGTTGTCAACCTGGGTATCGGTATACCGACCCTGATCCCTTCGTTTCTGCCTCCTGATCTGCCGCTCACTATTCACTCAGAAAACGGTATTTTCGGAGCTGGTGAAGTGGCAGTCCCGGCTGATGCTGATCGTAATCTTATCGATGCCGGAGGTGCTTATATTTCGACTGTTCCCGGAGCTTCCTATAGCGACTCAGCCCTCAGTTTTACCCTTGTCCGCGGAGGACGACTGGATCTGACCTTTCTTGGCGCGCTGGAAGTGTCTGAATTTGGGGATTTGGCTAACTGGATTATCCCCGGCAAATTTGCGCCGGGAATAGGCGGTGCCATGGAACTGGCACAAAAGGCTCGTAGATTAGTGATCACCACTACCCATACAACGAAAAGAGGTGAA
>JBFHGS010000294.1:0-5649 GCA_041582995.1 Desulfopila sp.
AAAAAAACTGTCTCAGAAATATTTAGGCAATGTTAAACTGTGAGATAAGTTTTTTGAGGTTGGTTGCCAGACCTGCTAGTTGTTGTGATGTTTGCTGCACCGAGGTAGCGCTACTGGTCATTGTTGCGGAAGATTCATTGACTCCGGCAATGTCAGCGGTAATAGATTGAGACACTGTAGTTATTTGACTAACATTTTCGTTAACCTCCTGTATCCCTTGTGAAGCTTGATTAACATTTGTTGTTATCTCGGAGGTTGCACTTGATTGTTCTTCAACGGCTGTTGCCATCTCATTGACAATATTATTTATTTCTGAGATGACATGGGAAATTGCATCGATCTGCCCTACAGTGAAATTGGTAGTTTTCTGAACATCCTCAATTTTTGCCTTTATATCCATCGTTGCAATAGCAGTCTGCTTTGCGAGTTCTTTAATTTCATTTGCGACAACTGCAAACCCTTTCCCTGCTTCCCCTGCTCTTGCGGCCTCAATAGTTGCATTGAGGGCAAGGAGATTTGTTTGTTCGGATATTTCAGTTATTGTCTCTGTAACCTGGCTAATATCCCTTGCAGCTTTGCCAAGATTGTCCATAGAAGACGTCGCACTTGCTGCCTGCTGGACAGCACCAGCAGCAATTGTTCTCGCTTTGTCTGCATTTCCTGAAATCTCAGTTATGGTTGAAGACATTTCTTCTGTTGCGGCTGCTACCATTGAGGTATTTGTTGCAGATTGTTCCATGGCTGCTGCGACCGCTGTTAGATTAGTCGTCATTTCTTCTATGGCAACTGAAACCGACTTAGCTTTCATTGAACTACTTTCGGCTTGATCCCCCATTTCCTCTGAAACTTTGGCAAGCCGGGAAGATTCATCACTCAGGTTCACTATCCCATTAGCCATTTCCTGGAAGGTCACCTTCAACTGGTTGGACATCTTGTTCAGTGCGTCAAGAAGTGATCCAGCTTCATCTTTTCTGGAATGTACAATAGTACGACTAAAGTCCCCTGTAGAAACACGAGCAGCAAATGATACTGCCTCAGCAATTGGCTTCGTGATCATGGCAGTAATAATAAAGCCTAAAGCAATTCCTATGACCACACCAATAAGGGAAAATATAGCTATTAGTTTTTCTGAGGTGGCACCTTTTGAGTGCATTTCGCCTACTACTTTTCCCGTCATTCCTTTAGCCTCTTCATAAAGTGTTTCAAGACCATTTTCAAAGGTATATATTGCATCTTTATGAGGGGACATAAGCTTATTGGCCGCCTGTGATGTAACAGCTGGATCGCTTCTCACAAGATCAACCACCGAGAGAAACCCAGTAACATATTTTCCATAAGCATTGACTGTCTCGCCGAACTCAGACTTCAGCTGATCCGTCAGGTGAGGGTCTTCATCTATCTGCTTCTTGACTGAGTTAAGCAACTCCTTAGTTGTTCCGCTGGTTTTTTTAAAATTTTCGATATAGCCAGCTTGTTTTTCTAAATCGCCAACATTGAGAAAGAAATCCTTCTCATAGCGCCTGTGAGTCAGCCCTAACGCTAAAAGTTGGTCAGCATTTAGAAGCAACTCTACATCATTGCTCATCAAATCTTCTGTGGTATCTATCATTCTGGCTATTGTTATAAACCCTTGCGCTCCTACAATTAAGGTGATTAACGATGAAAGCAAGAAACCCAGAAGCAATTTACTTTTGAGCGAAATATTCGTCATTCTATTGAAACTCATGTTTGTTCTTCTCCACAAAATTGAAATATTAACCCGGCGGATAAATTGGTTCATGCCGCATAGGCAATTGCAGAAAAAAGAACATCCGCCAAAAGAGCCAACACCACCGTAAAAGAAAATTCGAATTCATCCGTAAAAATCTAGAGCTCATTTTTTGTAATGTGTGAATTCATTTTCTGCGCTTGAAATCTTTTTCCTAAGATCACCATTTGTATCATTTTTAGCTGTCCACACATGCATCTTATTCATCCTAACATGCTAAAATAACGTTTTTTAAAGTATCCACATCAGGTGTCCATTTTTTCAAAAAATGAAATCTTAAAGCACAGTTTATCTGTGTTTTTGCGCCACTACAGGTGTCCATGTCCCTTAAATCTATCCATGTAGTATTTCTTAATAATGATGAGCACTTGATCAAGCCACTGCAACACAATGAAAGCTGGAAGATTTTTTCGTGCATTACAGGGCTAACATGTAAACAACAGATATCATAACCACCTACCCATTACAGCCACAATTATTTGTTATATCAGGACTGATACATAAAAAACATATTCAGAATTTGAAACATAAGCCTTTGTATAAATACTAAGCTATAGCATAGCTGCTAATTACTATATATTAATCAACAATAGCTTTTAAAGAGCAGTTACAAAAAGAGAAGAATTCTGACACAACTACACAGGAATTACACAGGGACGAAAAAAGGGGTACAGACAATCGCCTGTAACCCTTGAAATATATGGTGACCCTGGCAGGAATCGAACCTGCGACACCAGGATCAGAAATCCTGCTAAATACTTATATTTTCAAAATCTTATACCGCCTGGACGTAATTACAGACGTAATCATGCGTTTTCTCTCTGCTAGAGCAAAACCTAAATTATTCACCAGTTCCATCAATAATGGTCTCTCTCTGCATCTGTATCACACAAACCGATACAGTCAATACTTTAAGACTCATTACCGTTGGATGCATTCATAAATCACAATTTTGACTCGTTACCGGTTGCCCTGTTCGCATCACGTGACTCTGTAGTTACTGAAATCCCTGCATTGTCGGACTATACTGAGAAGCCGCTCCACAAATATTCTATCAAGTCCGTGATCCCCCTCTCCCCCATCAACCCAAGACAAAGCCGAATGAGTATTGAGGAGCCTGATCACTAATGATCACCGAAAATCTCTTGATATTTCGTCTCAATGGCCTGAATTTCTTTCTCAGTCAACTCTTCAAACTCTTTTGTTCGTTTACGCTTTGCGAGTTTGCCGCCATTTTGGGATAAAAAACGTATGAGCAAATCAACGAGCCTGTCCGGCATGTCGATATAGTTTTTTATGAAATCGTTGAGAAGATCGTACTTTCGAAGATACGCTACTTCTTCAGGCAGTGTTCGGGAAACCGTCTCCTCAACACATTCAAACAAGAACTCTGCCTGCTTCGTTGCATCAAAATAGCGATAGAGGTCGAGCGTCTCGTTGAGCACTTCTACATTATTCTTCTCTGTTGGCCGCCACTCGATCAAATCAAGCCGTGGTTTTGAATACTGCTCCAGGATTTTTCGATATTCATCAATACGGTCAAGGATAACCGCGGATACTGGAAATATAAGTCCTTTCGGTACAAAGCCTTTCTCAGCCAGAACGTGGTGAAAGAGATAGCGGTGGATCCGGCCATTGCCATCTTCAAATGGATGAATAAATACAAAGCCAAACGCGATGACCGCGGCCATGAGGATTGCATCAAATTCATCTTCTCGCAACAGCTGGTACGTTTCGATCAGTCCGGACATGAGCCGTTCAAGATCATCCGGACGGGCCGAGATATGGTCCGGCATGGGCATACCTGATACCCGGTCATACACACCGACAAAACCACCTTCCTTCCGCAATCCTGGCTCAATAAAGCGGCTATCTGCTATCACCTGGTTCTGCAAAAACTCGAGCTCTTCGAGACTGAGTGGACGACTTCCTGCCTCGCCAATAATTCTGCCCCATCGCTCAATCCGGCTATGCGGCGGGGTTTCCCCTTCAATGGTATAGGACGCTTTGGAATCTTTCAGAAGAAGAAAGGCGGCAGCCCGACTTAAAAGATCAGGATGGGTTTGGCCGATATTTTCAACAGCTTCTTCAGAAAGCTTTTTCCCCAGGTATTGCTCAAGCTTCTTTGTCTTTCTGATCAAAGGGCAAAAATTCCTTGTTCCAGGAAGGTTGTTCCGAACACGGTGGCGTCTCGACACAACAGATTTGCCTTCATACTGCAGCTTGCTATTAACCAGAGAAACGAAGTTGCATTTTGGAACGTCTTCCAGATCTAACTGTTCCCCGCGTAGCCATTCCCACAAGAACCAGATTTTCCGGCTATAGATCCCGGTTGGCTCAAATCGAATTATAGGTTCAATCTCTTGCACTTCAACCGCCTGAAACAAGGCATTGAGCACTGCCAAATCAATACCTTCATACTTCAAAGCAAATGTCAGATGACCATAAATCGTGTCATCCGGTTTATGGCGGGGCGTAAACACCCTCCAACGCCCATCTACATATTTTTTATGCCTCGTCCCTATAATACAAAGGCTATCAGGCATAGGCACCTTGAGCGCATACGCTTCAATCAGACCAGCGTAACCAGCCAGAGTGGAACCTTTTTCAGGGTTGGAAAACCCATGAAAAACGGCTCCACCTTGTGAATTTCGATTACATATTGACATTTTCATGAATTCCTTTTCTAGACATTTAACCTATGATGCCATGAAAAGCACTTTCAGACCATGAAAAATATTTACTGAATTCGTATTTTGTGAAAAACACTTACTCGAAATAGACTGTCATCTCACATCCTACAAGGCAGATTTCAGTCAATTGTTCCCCAATGCATATGCCTCGTTTTTCCCTATAACTCACTGGAATTCTTATTTTTCCAACATTTCCCTTAATTACTCGCACTAAACGACGGGCATGGCTGGATGTTGAGCCCTGGCTACGACTTCGTCCCCAATATCGGTCTCAACAGTGAGCATGTCTTACGTTTTGATCTTGAGCAGGAATCAGAACAGACTGAAAATGAATGCACATCACCTGGAAGCCTGGTGGCTATGCAGGCTGAACTCAAACGCCTTAAAAAAGAGAACAGGCAGCTCAAGATGGAACGAGAGATCTTAAAAAAGGCAGCGGCCTTCTTCGGAGTCTCGTACCTCGCTTACCTGCAAAGGAACAAGGGTGAGGTATCAATTCATTGATACCGGGAAGAAAGTCTTTCCCATCTCCCTGCTATGCCAATTAATGAATGTAAGCCGTTGTGGATTTTATTCTTGGAGTTCGAGAGACAAATCTGATCGAGAAAAAGAACATGATCGGTTAATTCCTGCGGTAAAAAAGATACATAAAGAAGTCAGAGGCACATATGGGGCACAGAGCATATCAGCAGAGTTAACAGCTAAAGGTGAGAGATGTGGCCGAACCAAGGCTGCTACGCTGATGCACTTGGCAAATGTGGAAGCACAACAGAAAAAGAAATTCAAGGCTACAACCGACAGTACACATAAACTTCCTGTTGCCCCTAATGTATTGGAAGGCAATTTTGCTGAATCCCAACCTGACGCTGCTTACTGTTCTGACATTACATACATTTGGACTACAGAAGGCTGGCTGTATCTCGCAGTCGTTATAGACTTATATTCTCGGAAAGTAATGGGCCGGTCACTGAAAAGTCATATGCCAAAAGACCTTGTTATTAATGCATTGCAAATGGCGATCTGGCGTCGCAGGCCCTCACCAGGCCCTATTTTTCATTCTGATCGTGGGAGTCAGTATTGCAGCAATGATTTTCAACAGTTTCTCAAAGAAAACCGAAGGACAAGCAGCATGAGTCGCGATAAGCGAAGACTTCGAGAGGCAATTGATGGGATAATAGTGTTGCCGAA
>JBFHGS010000295.1:0-5509 GCA_041582995.1 Desulfopila sp.
TGTTTGATAGCAAATCTCTCGATTATTTCGGAATGAAATGTCTGGGATTCTTACCGGGATATTTCACTAGTGCTTTGATTGATGCTGCATCTTGATTGAGAAGAGTTGGTCAAAAGCGTTCAGGATGAACCGTGAGATGAGGGGGATCGAAACAGGTTGATATCGTGAGAGGGTATTCATTTTGAGCTCAGCTCCCATAAATTCACAGTCGGAATAACCTGTCTTTTTTATTACTCCGGTGAGCATTTTGACACTCAGAATCGACTAAACCAGCACCATTATTAACACAATACCGGACACATAAAGCATTTACCAGTTATTCTATCTGCCAGCTGGTTTAGTAGCTACTGAATTAAAATTTAACGGGATAAAGTGAAAAAATGGAAAAAACCAAAATGATGAGACAATGTGTATCAATCGCACTGGCAATATCTTTTATTGCACTTAGCTGTTCAGGATTATTGATGATTATCCTGAATAGCTTCAGCTTTCAACTACAAATGCACCCTGTTCATAAAGTATTCGGAATAATCATGATTCTTGCCGGTTGTTTTCATGTATATCTGAATTTCAACCCTATCAAGAGCTATCTGAAAAACACGAAAATGATAATTCTCGGTGTAATCCTTTCTGTCTTCCTTATTTTTCTCTTTGTTGTTGGTTTAAACAAACCGATGGACCCGCAAAAAATTTTGCAAATCCAACAATTAATGTCACAGATGGAAACGAAGTAACAAACCTAACTCAATACGACATCACAACATGACTTTACAAGAAATATACTCAGCAATAGCGGAAATTGGGAGTTTAACAATTACAACTCTTGATGAAGGCGCTATGCACAGCCGAATAATCAGCATCTGTGGAGGTGATGATGATGGTATTTACTTTCTGACAATGAATGTGAAACCCTTCTACCGCCAATTGAAAAGTAATCCGCATATTTCCATGTGCGGGATATATCCATCAGGAAGAAAAGAAGGAAAAAATAACGATGGCCAGCCCTATTGGCCCCCAGGATTTTTCTTACGTATTACCGGCGAAACCCGCGAAGTTTCCAGCGATGAAATACAGGAAAAAGCAGCAAGCAGCGATATGTATCGATATACCATGGAAGAGGCAGCGCGTTATCCTGCAATGAAACTTTTTTGCATGTTCAGGGGAAAGGGTGAGCTGTTCGACTATGATTTCGAGCTTGAGAACCGTGATCATAAAATACTACGTAAGCGATTCGCTTTCGGCGGTGAGAGTGTCAACGAAGCCGGGGTACGTATTGATCCAGATAAATGTCTTGCATGTGGGGAATGTTATAAAGTTTGCACCTTTAAGGCTATTGTAGAAGGTGAGCCTTATAAAGTGAACAGTGAACGATGCGACGAATGCGGTAGCTGCATTATGGCCTGCCCTTCTGAAGCTATTGAATGTTCAAAAACAATGTAGTTAGAGAGCATTTTGTCTATAAGGAGAGAAAGCTTCAGAAGGCAACCTTTTCAGCATTACCTACGCAACCAATTCAGGATCTTATTGGTACTATTGATGCTCAGTCGTTATACGTAACAACTTCTTTCTTTTCCCGTTGTGTTGGTTTGTTACTCACCCTCATTATCTTTGTTGTGTCCGACGTGAGCCTTGTCATGAGCACGTTGCCATACGGGCCCCACACAAAAGCCCAAAGTGTAGCAACTGTCTCATGCCAAGGCAGGTTTTAAGCATGATCACAAACTAACGTATCAGGAATAACGTTGTGCCCCCCATACGTGGAGATCCTCTGATGCCGGCACACATATATTGCTTATATTTCTGTAATTGCAATGCATCTCTTTAAGAAAATGTGTGACAATTGGCGTTCTTCTTAATAACCTCTGTAGAGATTTAGATCGGCAGGATACTTACAGGGGTCAAAGACCTACTATTCTGCCAAGAAAAGATATTACCTTCCACCCGGCATGGAACGAGGATAAGAAATGGATTTGAGAAATAAACCTGTGCTGGTTCTAGGAGCCACAGGCTACGTAGGTGGAAGGCTGGTGCCGCTTCTTCTCGAACAGGGATGGAAAGTTCGCGCAGTCGGACGTTCTGACCAAAAAATAAAAGCAAGACCATGGGGCGATCACCCCAACGTGGAAATTATCGTAGCCGACGCTCTTGATACGGCGATGCTAACTGATGCAATGCAAGGCTGCCTGGCAGTTTTCTATCTCATCCAATCAATACGGCCAGGCGAAAGCGATTTTGCCACCCTTGACCGGCAGATCGCCTATTCGGCAGTCAAAGCCGCGAGGAACTCCGGCATGAACTGGTTTATCCACTTCAGCGGGTTAGGTCACCAGATACACCTTTCAGCTCAATTGAGCTCACGATATGAGGTTGGGGAAATTCTGTCCCTTGGCGGTGCCAAAGTGACGCAATTGAGAGTTCCTTTAGTCCTCGGCTCAGGAGGTGCCTCATTTGAAATGATCCGCGCCTTCTGCGGTTATCTGCGAATTATGTTTGCCCCTCGCTGGATGGATACCAAATGCCAACCCATCGCCATCTCCAATGTGATCGAATACCTGGCAGGATGCCTGTTTCATCCGGAAACTGCAGGACAGATTTACCAGATCGGCGGGCCGGAAATTCTTACCTGGCGGAAGCTTTTCCGCATATATGCCGACGAAGCGCAGTTACCCGAACGTATCGTCGTGGTGCTCCCTTTGCGTATCCATCGAATTTCCATTGGCTGGATGAACCTTGTCACACCGGTATCTGCAGCTCTGATCCGGCCCCTGATTGAACGTATGCAAGATGAAATTCTCTGCCAGGAGAACCAGCTTCAGGATATCATCCCGCAAAAACTTCTCACCTGCCGCGAGGCTATTACCAAAGCTCTTTCGGAAACGTACCGGAACGAGGTTGTCTCCAGCTGTTTTGACGCTGGCTCAACCCAACTTCCGGAATGGGGGTTGAGCGTGAGACAATCTGAGACGAAAGTTTATCGGGATAGTTTTTTTATTATCCTGGACGGTTCGCCCGAGCTGACCTGGAACGTGGTCAAAAGCATTGGCGGCAATACCGGTTGGTATTTTGGAACGTTCCTTTGGAAGATACGTGGGTTTATTGACAAGCTGCTTGGCGGCCCGGGTTTGTCACGGGGCCGCCGTCATGTCAACTCAATAGCTGTTGGGGACTGTCTTGATTTCTGGCGTGTGGTTGCAATAGATGACCGGTGCCTTCTTTTGAAAGCTGAGATGCTCGCTCCAGGCAAGGCTTTACTGGAATTTCACATCCAGGTGTTATCTGACGGCACAACCGAACTAAGGATGACCCCGAGTTTTGAACCGCGAGGAATCTGGGGGCAACTTTACTGGTGGGTTATCGCTCCATCCCATTCCCTGATGTTTGGTTCGATGCTCAAACAGATGGCCAAAGCAGCAAATGCTCGTGTTTTAAAAGGCCCAATCTATATCAAAGGGTGAGAAGGTTGTATATTCTGATAGAGTAACTGCTCTGTAATTGAGCATGAATACTGAACTTTGACTGAGTGACGTCCTGCTTAAGTTGCAACAGATAGGGTTTAATACTGGAATCAAACCTGAAACTTATTGATCCTTTTTGTTATTGTGTTTACAGGAGGAGGGTCAGCCCACTGTGAAGCGACTACCATATTCCGGAATGACAAGAGCACGCTGCATGAGCTGGTCTGGAATCTTATCCGCAATTCCAGAGGAAATTAAGCACACAAAATATTGAAACACTTTACTAAAAACATTACCTCTTTCTTGGCCATGAAGTCATAGTTTGTAGTATGTTGGTGTGTCTGACCCGGGATTCAGCATTCCTGTCATTTATCAATTATTAGCAATAGCCAGGATCGCCGATGTGTTCAAATATTTATGAAATTCTCCGGAGTAATTTTTCAGGAGGCTGATGTATCACCATCCAGTACCTGGCGAATGATTCTGGATATCTTATGTAATGTTGCCGGTTTCATAACATATGCTTTTATACCGATTTTTTCAGCCTTCAACCTATCGATAAAACCGCTGTAACCAGTACAGAGGATTATTGGAATATCAGGTCTTCGTTTTAAAAAAGCTTCGCCAGTTCAGAACCTGTGAACTTAGGCATGGTCTGGTCGGTTATGACAAGATCAGTTATTCATAACGCAAGGCTTCTATAGGATTGAGGTTGGCAGCTTTGCGAGCAGGGTAAAAACCGAAGAATACCCCAACAGCACTGGTGAATAGAACAGCGATCAAGACAACAGTGGGGTTTATGACCGCACTGACTCCGAGCAGCGTACCGACTGTCCAGGCAGCACCAAGTCCAGAGAAAATGCCGATTACGCCTCCGAAGAGACTGAGGATAGCGGCTTCAACAAGAAATTGAGCGAGTATGTCAAACGGTCGTGCGCCGATAGCCAGACGAATGCCGATCTCACGAGTGCGCTCGGTAACTGAGACAAGCATGATATTCATGATGCCGATTCCTCCAACCAGTAATGAAACACCTGCCACGGAACTCAGAAGGAGGGTCAAGGTGCCGGTCACCTGCGTTGCGATTTCGATTATTTCAGTCTGGTCCCGGACCACAAAGTCATCTTCATCTTGATCGGTTAACCGGTGTTCACTTCGTAACAGGGCTGTGAGTTCTACTTTGGCGGCATCCATTTGCTCACTGCTTACCGCACTTGCGGAAATATCATGGACGAACTTGCCGTCACTCAAGCGAAAAAGTACCGTGCTGTCGGGAGCCAGGATGATATCATCCTGATCATTTCCCATAGAAGATTGGCCTTTCTCCGCCAGGACACCGATAACAGTAAAGGGTACATTCCGGATACGTAGACGTGCTCCTACAGGACTCTCGCTTGGGAAAAGTTCATCGGCTACTGTCTTGCCGAGAACCGCAACCTTTGCTCGTGTTGTGCAATCCCGATGGGTAAAGAATGAACCTGCAGCTATCTGATAGTTTCGGATCGTAAGATATTCCGGGGCAACGCCTGTGATTGTGGTGTTCCAATTGTTGTTACCGGCAATCACCTGACCGTTTGCACGCACTTCGGCAGATACCCATCTCAGTAACGTTGCACTTTTTTTCAGGCGGCTCACATCATTCATCGAGAGGCTTGGCCGGGAGCCGGCTCCACCGCGAACTCCTCCAGACGTAGCGCTTCCTGGTCGTACCATCAGCAGGTTTGTCCCCAGTGAGGCAACATCACTCTCGATATCTTTTTGTGACCCTTCTCCTAAGGCAACCATTGTGATAACCGAACCAACTCCAATAATGACGCCAAGCATCGTTAACAGGCTGCGCATCTTGTTACGTGCAATAGATTTTAAGGCGACTATAATCAGCTTGTGTACTTTCATGAACATACCCTTGCCAGGTCTGCCTCGGCGTTACGGGGGCTTACAACTGGTTCATCTTTGAGCAATTTCCCATCACGCAATTCCACTAATCTTGTGGCATACTGGGCGACTTCCTTTTCATGGGTTACCATCACCAATGTCAACCCTTCACGATGTAA
>JBFHGS010000296.1:0-5505 GCA_041582995.1 Desulfopila sp.
TCTCTTTAGCTATTTTTTGCATCCCAATTCAGGAGAAGTGATGGATTACATAGGTCAGATAATCCGGCCACCAAGTGAGGCGCACGCTATAATACTTCAGGTAACTACCGGATGTTCTCACAATAAATGTACATTTTGCGGTGCCTATAAGGAAAAGTCTTTTAGCATCAAAGAACCCTCAATCATTCTGAATGATCTGGTTTTCGCCTCAAAATACTGCAGCAATCAATCCAAAGTTTTCCTGGCAGATGGTGATGCACTCATTATCCCCTACCCCCGGTTACGGCAGATTTTTCACGATATTCATCAGCATCTGCCATGGGTAAGAAGAATTTCGCTGTATGGCAGTGCCAGGTCAATTCGCAGTAAAACGATGGCCCAGCTTCGCGAGTTGAAAGACTTAGGGTTGGATCGTGTTTACCTTGGTTTGGAGAGTGGCAGTGATGAGATACTCGACAGGGTGCAAAAAGGCGAGAGCGTCGAGAGTATGATAGAGGTTGCGCGGCAGATAAAAGAAGCTGGTATTTTCCTGTCGGTAACAGTGCTTCTCGGGCTTGGCGAAAAACAGGGATCGTATGACCATGCACTGCAGACTGCTGAAGTGCTGAGCAGAATGGCACCAAAGCAAATTGCCGCACTGACCCTGATGCCACTTGACAACACCAGCCTTGGCCGACTATATCGCCAGGGGCAGTTTCAGCTTCCTGATCCGGATGGAATTCTAGCAGAATTACGTCTTCTGGTTGAACATATAGATACCCAAACGCAGTTTCATGCCAATCACGCTTCTAACTACCTGCCGATTTCGGGCAGACTCCCCCGCGACAGGGGGAAAATTCTGGCCTTGATTGATGAGGCAGCAAGCGGTTCCCGGCAACTTGTGCCGGAAGGTTTACGACGATTATGACAGATATACAGAAAACAGACCTGAAAAATTTTGATCAGGATCAATTAATTGCCTATGTAGAAAGCCTTGGCCAACCGGCATTTCGCGGCAAACAGATAATGGCCTGGTTATATCGGCCTGAGATTACAGACTTTAGTCAGATGACTGATTTAGCCAAGGTTTTTCGTGAGGTGCTGGCAAAACATGCGTATATCTCCAGCTTTGATAAGACTGTCATCGAAAAATCTTCAGATGGTTGTGTAAAGTTTGGCTTTACTCTCGATGATGGGCAGATGATTGAATCAGTTCTTATTCCGGAACCAGACCGAAATACACTCTGTATCTCATCGCAGGTCGGTTGCGCAATGCACTGTTCCTTTTGTCTTACAGGTACTATGGGCTTTAAACGAAATCTTACTCCGTCTGAGATCGTCAATCAGGTATGTGCAGTACGTGATTATCTACTCAAGCAGCCAGCGGAGGAATTAATCGGCCCTGATCGTGTGACGAACCTTGTCTATATGGGTATGGGTGAGCCACTCAATAATCTCAAAAATGTTATCACCTCTCTCTCTATTCTCACAGAACCTAAGGGGCTTGATCTAACCTCACGAAAGATAACGGTTTCCACCTGCGGTATTGTTCCAAAGATGCGTGAATTTGGTGAAAAAGCTAAAGCCAATCTGGCAATTTCCCTGCATGCAGTCGATGATACTACCCGGGATGAACTGATGCCGGTTAATATGCGCTACTCAATCGATGACCTGCTACAGGCTTGCCGGGATTATCCGATGGCCAAGCGACGACGGATAATGTTCGAATACATCCTTCTCGCCGGGATAAATGATTCTGATAGAGATGCGCGGATCCTGGCAAAAAAATTACGTGGCATTCCATGTAAGATAAACCTCCTGCCTTACAACGAATGTCCTGATCTTCCGTATAAAAGCCCGTCCCGCGAGCGTATGCTTGCCTTTCAAAAGATCTTGCTGGACGCGCATTATTCTGTTTTTATCAGAAACAGTAGAGGTTCAGACATTTCCGCAGCTTGCGGCCAATTAGCCGGTAAAGAACAGGATACCTGAATGGAGGGATCTGGTGCCGAAACTTCAAGACTTGCAGTCTATGCAGTACATGCAGATAAGTAGGCTTGAACGCGAAAATATCCGGAATTATAAGCGACCGGAAATAAGCCCGGCACCGCCCCATAAAACCTATCCTGATGCAAAGCGTATTCCCCTGCTGCGAGAATGGCCGCTTGTAGAGGCTCGCATTACTCCTTTGCTGCAACAACGCAGATCACATCGGAGATACAACGAAAATCCGGTTTCGTTACAAGCGCTCTCCTATATGCTTTGGGCCAGTCAGGGTGTAACAGCTGTTGCCGGCGACCATCTGTATCGCACCTTCCGCCGGAGCACTGTATCCGATTGAAACCTATGTCGTGGTACAACAGGTTGATGACCTGGAACCTGGTATATATCATTTCAACGTCTCTGATTTCGAACTGGATCTTCTACAGACTGGAGATCATAGCGACGAGATTGTGCCGGCTTTCCTTAATCAGCATTTTCTAGGGGCTGCACCTCTGGTTTTCGTGTGGACAGCTGTGTATAGACGCAACATGGCAAAATATGGGGATCGTGGATTACGCTATATCTTTCTTGATGCCGGCCATATCTGCCAGAATTTGCTACTGGCGGCAGCTGCAACCGGCTATGGTGCTTGCCCGGTTGCAGCTTTTTTTGATTCGGACCTCAATTCACTTCTTGAAGTGGACGGAGAAGAGGAAACATCAATCTATGCTGCAAGTGTCGGCGAAGTGTAGATTAAGCAGTCACTCTCTAAGAATTGCTTATCCCGGCAGGTGGCTTTTCCGTCTGCCGGGATAAGCACTTTTCTGAAAAATGATGATGCCGGTAGTTGTGCATGGGGCAATTTCTGCAGCTTAAGCCGAGAACCTTGTATAACCTTATAGTTATGGTGTAGTATCGGGCATATCGGTTTTAGGAGATATAAGGTGTAATTCGAGCTCAGAGGGAGGTGTATGTCAGAATTAAAACAACGTATTTATGATATTATCAGCTATCCACAGATTGCGGCATGTGCGACTCTTACCCTGGAAGGTGTGCCGTGGGTCCGCTATGTGGTCGCGGTGGCGGATGAAAACCTTATCATCCGTTTCGCTTCTATCCTGGAGTCCCGCAAGGTTGAACAAATCCGGAATAATCCGGAGGTTCACCTGACATGTGGTGTTTCAAATATTGAAGAGAACAGTTCGTACCTGCAGATACAAGCTCGCGCCAGAATATCCACAGATGAAGGTGAACGCCAAAATTTCTGGGATGATAAACTGAAATCTGTGTTTACAGGTCCGGATGATCCGAAATACTGTGTCGTGATTGTAGAACCATACCGAATAGAATATTGTAAGCAGGGCCCGTTTGAACCTGATGTCTGGATTCGCTCAATTGATTAAGCTTTGAAAGTTGAACCAGAGTTAAATTATCATACATGCTTTCGGACTGTTTTTTCTCTATAGCATTGCCAATATGATGCTTGTGCACGACATGCTTACGACCACTCTAACGTGCAGTTTTGGTGGTCGTAAGCCGGTAGTCCCACGGTGGAGGACTCGATAGTGGGCTATTTAAACTTCAGATCTAACGTTTCTACATGAAAAAGATGGTTTATCTGCGAGTTATCAAATACCGCGATACCAAAAGGATAACTTTTTGCCTTGTCAATGAATTGCACATCCTGGGTGTCTGCGTTTTCTCCTTCAGTCTTGAGTGATCGCATAACCTCGAGAGTCCACATGCCGTTTTCATAATGATTACTTGCTAATATATCTGCTCTGCCACCTAACATCGGGCCAATTTCAATACCGGGAACTACGTCCCCAGCTTTAAATGTGTCAACAAAAGGCACTTTTTTACTTGAAATAACGTAGTATTTTTCATCATCGGATGGATCAGGATTCATGAATGCCGGAGCTGTTTTGTCAGCATTGTCATTGTCTTTATAGCCGCCTTTTCCTGTGTCTCCCTTGCGTCCCCAGCCGCTGTTTAATTTAGGGTCGGTAGTATTGTCGACATACTGATCATCAAACATACCGATAGGCATCGACCGCACATATTTGGCGTGCCACATGTCAATTGTTTCGCCTGCTGTTTCCGTATATTTTCTACCTGGAGAAGTGTCATTAGGTTCATTGAGGTGACAGGCAATCATGCACCCTTCTTCTTCAAAACCTTTCGTGTTGATGTTCCAGAACATTGCAAACTTGTCTTCGTAGTAGGTGTTGTCATGTCCTGTGTCGTCTTTATTCGATAATTTCTTCCACGACCCGTCATCTTGCTTTACCCATGGGAAACGTTCAAGGCTCTTGGTCGGGTCATTATACGTGATCAGGAAATATATGTTTTTATCGTCGTAAAGAGACTTTATGGTGACGTCGGTTTTGGTCATTCCCGTATAGCCATTGTTTGGCTCATACGGGAGTTCGTCAACTGTAACAGTGATAGAAGCAGCGGCATCCCAGGATTTGTCAGCCATACCGTCAAGGACGATTGGCGCAGCAGTTTGTGAACTGATAAGGGTCTGGTCTGCTGCGAATGCTGATCCACTTAAAACTAAAAGACTTGCCATTGAAATAATTCCTGCTTTTTTCATGATGCATCTCCTTTGTTTGTTCTTATGATCAGAAACGGCTGATTCCTAACAACAGAAGTGTATCACAAGTACATGGAGAGTGTGAAATTATTACCAGTGACGAGGATATGTTTCTTTTGAACAAAACATAAAGGACATGGCTGGAGAGAAGCGTTGAAGACAACCGCTAGTAAAAAGCCCCGACTGGGGAATACCAGTCGGGGCTATATCGTTTGTGTGACGATGCTGCGATTATTACCAACTGTCACCAACAACTTCGTTCAAATCCATACATTTAGACTTCTCTTCATCGGTAAGATCTTCTTTCTTTTTCAGCTTACCTTTCAGATCTTCAGCATAACAGGCATACTCTTTACCGTTCTTGTCGTGAACCCAAACCATCTTTTGATATTCTTTGGAGATATTTTCACCACGCATGCTCATAATACCCTCCCTAATAGATAAGATATTCAGTTTAATTACATAAACGAGGAAGTATCAATAACACTGAATGTGTCAGGTAAAACAATATGGACCCTGCATGGCTTTAGCAAGTAAGGAACTGTAAAATAACATGCTATTTTTTAATAATAGATATTCTGGAGAGTGCTAAAGCAGGGCATTTATTTATAAATACCAAAGTAAGTTCATGATATACACTGTGATAATAAGGTTGATATTTGGGATATCCTTACCATCTATCTGACTGCCGGGGGGCTATTTGTCCGTGGTATTTAATGTATTGACTGTACTTTTCGATATCCGATTACCCCTGAAACTCAGCCTGAACAAGTGAGGTGTTAGAAGTGAGGCGCGAAGCGTCAACAGCATTGGTAACGAAGCGCTGAGTAACTCATTGTATCTGCTGCGATTTCGCATGGTTGATTATTGAAAGCTTCTACACTCCTTACTCCTCACCCCTAACGCCTCACCATACAAGCTGAGCATTAGGGGTAATCAGAAAA
>JBFHGS010000297.1:0-5472 GCA_041582995.1 Desulfopila sp.
GATTCCGCTGCTGAGACCGATGCAAATTTTGTTATGAGCGGTGACGGTCGCTGGATCGAAATTCAGTCGACTGCTGAAGGCGCACCGTTTACTGAGGAAGAGTTTTTGCAGGTGATGGGTCTTGCCAGAAAGGGAATAGAGGAATTGCTGGGATATTGGGATTGAGGTGTGTGAGAAGTGATGGTTGAGAAGATGAAACCGATACGCGGGACCCGGGAATGGGCGGTGGCCAATATTGATTGCTGTACTGGCTGCTCGCATGACTGTCTGTACTGCTATGCACGTTACGATACGGTAGTGAGAAGGCAGCAGGTAAGTGCGGAAGAGTGGCGGAGTTGTCAGATTCGTGAAGCTGATGTCTCGGCTTCTCAGCCACTTTACTCCGGCCAGGTCATGTTTCCGACCACGCATGACATTCTCCCTGAAAACCTTCAGGCATGTATCACAGTTATTGGCAATTTACTGGCTGCAGGCAACCAGGTGCTGGTGGTCTCTAAGCCGCATCTGGAGTGTATTCGTGAACTGTGCAGTGAGTTTACTGCTTATAGGGAAAAACTGTTGTTTCGTTTCACCCTGACCGCGCGCGACCCGAAGTTGCTATCATTCTGGGAGCCGGGTGCACCTGCATATGATGAACGCAGAACGAGTCTCTGCTATGCCTTTGAGCATGGATTTCAAACTTCTGTCAGCGTAGAGCCGATGCTTGATAGCGGCGATGTTGTTGCGATGGTACGTGAGTTATTGCCCTGTGTCAGTCACTCGATCTGGCTTGGCAAGATGAACAGGATTGAACAACGGGTCAGGATGGAGAGTGATGAAATCCTACACCATGTTGAGCGCATCCGTGTCGGGCAGACTGATGTAAAAATTATGAAAATATATGATGAATTGTGCAACGAGCCTCTGATCCGCTGGAAAGAGTCGATCAAAGCTGTTGTGGGACTTGAATTGCCGGATGAGCCCGGCAAAGACATTTGAAATTGTTGTAGTAATCAATCTGCTGAAAAAAATGGGGAACATAAGCAATGAGAAGAAAGCAGTGTGAAGTGACTGATCCGGCCGGAATTGCAGAAATACTTAAGCGCTGTACCATTGGCCGTCTGGCTACCACTGGTGCGGACGGTTATCCCTATATAGTGCCGGTAAACTACGTGTATTGGAACAGTGCTATCTATTTTCACTGCTCAAAAAAGGGCGAGAAGATCGACAATATTCTGCGCGACAACAGGGTGTGTTTCGAGGTGGATATTCCACTTGCCTATCTTGCCACTGACTTTGCTCCTGATCAACCCGTGTGCTCTGTGCATCAGTTTTATCATTCGGTGATTATCCGGGGCAAGGCAGAAATAGTTGCAGACATTGACGAGAAGGTTGCATCCTTGAATGCTTTGATGGCATCACATGAAAATGTTGCTGATTTCAAGTTGATCACTGCAGAAACGTCTGCTGTGGCGAGCTGCGCGGTAGTCGCAGTTCGGGTGGAATGGATGAGCGGTAAAAGTGATCTTGCCCAGAAAAAAAGTGACGAGCATAAAAAACGCATTGCCGACTATCTGCAAAAACGCGACCAGCCGGGGGATGAGGAAGCTGCACAACTCATCCGTCCATAAATAAAACGGGCAATTGCTGTCATTTTGTTTATATATGTCGGTGTATTACGTTGTGTACTGGTTGTGTTGCAACCGGCTGATTCTATATGGGGAAATGAACAATGCATGTAATTCTTATACTTCTGGTGGCCTTAGCAGGAGCAGCCAGCCTTAGTTGGGCAGGGTGTATTCTCGGTGGCCTTATTGGCTACCTTGTGGCTGAACTGCTTGCGCTGAAAAAACGCATTCTTCTCCTTGAACAGAAACAGGCCGCAGAGCCTGCGACAGTGCGTGAGAAGGAGGCGAGGTCCGGTGAAGTTCGCTTTACACCAGTACAGGAAGTAACCGAACCTGCGCCGCACGTAGCAGCCAAGGTCATGCCACAAGCTGCGGATGACGTCCATAAAGAATCAGTTCCTCCTTTTAAAGCTCCAAAGAGTTCACCCGGGCAAGCGCCTGCTCCATCCTGGGTCGACGGTCTTTTCCAATCACTGGGGAGTGCAGGGAACAGCGGCAGCGAGGTGATACGCGGTTTTCTCACCGGTGGTAATCTCATGTTGAAGATGGGGCTGATTATCCTCTTTTTTGGTGTTGCTTTTCTGGTGAAGTACGCCGCACAGCGTGACCTCGTGCCTATCGAGTTTCGTCTCGTCGGTGCGGCTATCGGTGCTCTGGCTATGCTGGGGCTTGGCTGGCGGCTGCGGGATCGCGCATACGGATATGGTCTTGGCCTGCAAGGTGGCGGTGTCGGTATTTTGTATCTGGTGGTTTTCGGAGCTGCCAAGCTCTATGGACTTCTGCCGATGCCAGTTGCATTTACGGTAATGGTGGGGCTGGTTGCGATATCGGGAGCATTGGCAGTATTGCAGGATTCGAAGATGCTGGCAGTCTTCGGTATTATTGGCGGATTTCTGGCACCTGTCCTGATGTCGACAGGCAGTGGCAGCCATGTCATGCTCTTTTCATATTATGCCCTACTGAATGCGGGTATCCTGGGAATCGCCTGGTATAAGGCGTGGCGGGAATTGAATCTGTTAGGTTTCTTTTTTACCTTTGGCATCGGTACACTCTGGGGCAGCCAGGGGTATCGGCCTGAGTATTTCACATCGACCGAACCCTTTCTGATCTTGTTTTTTCTCTTTTATGTGGCAATTTCTGTGCTGTTTGCGCATAGGCAGCCTGTGAAACTGAAAGGTTTTATAGATGGCCCGCTGGTCTTCGGTCTGCCGCTTGTTGTTTCCGGCTTACAGTATGCTCTGGTGAAGGATTTCGAGTATGGCATGGCTCTCAGTGCATTTTCGCTCGGTTTCTTTTATCTGTTGCTGGCAACTCTGCTCTGGCGACGTCTGGCTGAAGGAATGCGGCTGTTATGTGAAGCATTTATGGCACTTGGTGTTGTGTACGCCAGTTTGACTATTCCGCTGGCGCTCGATAGTAACTGGACCACTGCTGCCTGGGCGATTGAGGGCGCAGCAATGGTCTGGGTCGGTGTTCGTCAGAACCGTCAACTCGCCAGAGTATTTGCTATCCTGTTACAGCTGGGCGCAGCTTGGACCTTTATTGAGAGTACATTCTATCCATTTGGAGCAACGCCTTTCGCCAATCGCTATTTTTTTGGCTGTATTTTTATTTCAGGTTCTGCTCTTTTCTCAAGCTATTATCTCAGCAAGCACCTCAATATCCTGCGTAAGTGGGAACGGTACCTGACTATTCCGCTACTTATCTGGGGCATGGGCTGGTGGTATTATGGAGGTTTGCGCGAGTCGGACAGGCATTTCACGGCTTTAAAGGAACACAACGCATTTCTGCTGTTTAGTTGCGCTTCAACCATGTTGATGTCTATTGTCGCCAGAAAATCGGAATGGCGGCATCTCGCAGTGGCCCAGTTTGTTTTGCTGCCGATGATGATTTTCAGCTGTCTGATAGGGCTGTTCAGCCTCTCATATCAGGCACATTTGTTGGCAGGCTGGGGTCTGCTTGCCTGGGCGATCGCTTTCTTCTCGCAATACAGAATGCTGCATCAGTTCGATTCGCTCTGGCCTGAGCGGCTGGCCGGGTACTGGCATGCTGCGACGTTATGGTTATTGCTGCTCATTCTTTGTCTTGAGGCGAGATGGCTTGCAGATGTCCAACTTGTTTTAAATGATACCTGGGTAATTATCAGCTGGGGGATAGTCCCGGCAGCCGCAATATTCATGCTCATAAACTGGTCGGCCAAGATTCGCTGGCCGTTTGCTGTATGGCAGAAATATTATCACGGCCCGGCTATTTTTGTGCCTGCATGTCTGCTGGCGGTCTGGAGTGTATTGACCTTGCAGGAAGCGGGTGACCCTGGTGCTATCAGTTACCTCCCGGTGATCAATCCACTGGAGTTAACAGTTATTTTTGTGACTTTTGTGTTGCTTGACTGGGCTCTGGCCTGTCGAAGAGGCACATGTTATCTGCCGCGTTTTGTGCCTGTTCAGACTATTTACTGGATAGTGGCAGGACTGGCGTTCCTCTGGCTGAATGGTGTTGTGGCGCGCGGGGTTCACTTTTATAGCGGCATTCCATACTATTTTGACTCACTTTACCATTCGGTTGTTTTTCAGGCAGCGATCGCCGGATTATGGAGTTTGACTGCACTGACTGTAACCATCTGGGCAGCACGATCCGGTAGCAGGCTTGTCTGGTGTTGCGGGGCTGTATTACTTGGCCTGGTTGTGGCTAAGTTGTTTCTGATCGATCTCTCAGGTACAGGCACCGTTGCACGTATTGTCTCATTCTTATCGGTGGGTATTCTGATGCTTGTAATAGGTTACTTTTCGCCAATGCCCCCGGCTAAAAAAGAGGACCAGGAATGAAATTATTTTTAGGATTTCTGCTTGTATTCAACGGTTTCATTCATGCCGTATCTGTTTTCGGTTCAGATATTCTGACCAGCCGTGACTTTGCTTATGGATACATACTCAAGGTGCAGGAAGAGGGGGCGGTGTATTCATTACCGATCCCTAATGAGGTGTATAGAACTGTCAGGAGGGCGGATCTTGGTGACATCAGCATTTTCAATGGTGCCGGAGAAGAGGTTCCCCTTGCGGTCCGCTCGATACAGGCAGATGATGAGAAAACGCGAACCGCAGAAAGTGTGCCGTTTTTTCCGTTGTATACGGCTGTAAACGGTATTGACAATATGTCACTTTCCGTTCGCCGTGATACCGATGGAACTATAATCGATATAGATAGCAGGCTGGATAAACAACAGTCTGCGGCCAGACCTATCGGGTATCTTTTTGATCTCGGTGAGCATCGGCAGAATGTTGGTCATCTTGAGATATTCTGGGAGGATGACAGCAAGCAAAGCTCTTCAGTGGTACGTATAGAGCAATCTTCTGATTTGCAGCGCTGGTCTCCTTTTGTGTACAAAGCAACCCTTGTCCATCTTGAGTACGAGGGCAATACGGTAGTACAGCGCAATATTCAGTTACCGAGAAAGCCTGAGAGGTATCTGAAACTGCTCTGGGAGCAGGGGGGCAACCCCCTTGCTGTGAATAAAGTTACCGCATTTTCCCAACCACTTGTTTCGCGGCAGAACATGCAGTGGGTTTCGCTGTATAATGGTGTGAAGAACAGGGAGAATGGTTTTACCACTATAGATTACAGTTCAGGTTATCGGCTGCCAGCACGTAGTATCCGCCTGCGTTTTACAGAACCTAATTCTATTATCAAGGCATCGGTTCAGTCACGCAGTGATGATAAGAGCGAATGGCGTGAACAATGCAGAACGGTCTTTTATACATTGCAGGTACAGGGGGAAACATTGGAAAGTGAGCCCTGTACGTTCAACAATTCTAACCACAGTGAGTGGCGACTGGTCGTGCTCGATGATGGCGCCGGTATTTCGGCC
>JBFHGS010000298.1:0-5460 GCA_041582995.1 Desulfopila sp.
AAAGGTTCGATCTTATTTCCCTGCACTTGAACACAGTAATGTACTTTTTGATAATGCTGGTGGCACTGCAGTAGTTCGAAATGTAGCTGATAGAATCAGTAACTACCTTCTTGCTTCAAGCGTACAAACCGGCGCAACATATCGAGATTCAGTAATTGCTCAGGAACGTGTATGGGAGGCCCGTAAATCCATTGCCTCTCTTATAAACGCACAAGACGATGAAGAAGTGATTATGGGAGGTTCCACCACGTTACTTCTTCACCTGGCTTGCGAATCTATAGGCCTAAATATACAGCCGGGTGACGAAATCGTCGTCACCAGCGTTGACCATGAGGCAAATGTCGGCCCGTGGTTAAATTTAGAAAAGAAAGGCGCTGTTGTTAAAATCTGGGAGGTAAATCCTGCAACATTTGAACTCGAACTTGCTGATCTTAAGAAAATTTTAAGCAAAAAAACACGTTGGGTGAGCATGACTCATGCTTCCAATATTCTTGGTTCTGTTACACCTGTTGCCGATGTTGCTGATATTGTTCATGCCGCTGGAGCAAAATTCTGTGTTGATGGTGTTGCCTATGCACCTCATCGCCTGGTTGACGTGCAAGCCAGTAAAGCAGACATGTATGTATACAGTTTTTATAAAACATTTGGTCCTCACTATGCCGTTCTATGGTGCAAGAAGGAACTGTTTAAAGACCTTCCGAGCTTGAATCATTATTTCATCGGCAAAGATGTTATGCCTTACAAACTACAGCCTGGAAATGTGAATTATGAACTCTCATACGGATGCATGGGCATAGTTGATTACTTAACTGCAATCTCAAAGGACCTTGGCTGCACAGGCACTGTACGGGAAATGATGCAGGCGGCATATAATGCTTTTGAATTACACGAAAATACACTAACTACAGACTTGCTTGACTATCTTAACAGTCGAGATGATGTGCGTATAATAGGCAAAAATACAATGCATGATGGTCGTAGGTTACCGACAGTAAGCTTCGTGGTTTCCGGATACATGTCTAAGGATATTGTTGATGCTGTAGATACGCATGATATTGGCATTCGTTATGGCGATTTTTATGCAAAACGACTCATTAACCAACTGGATTTGCAAAAGCAAAATGGAGTCGTACGGGTCTCCATGGCTCACTATAATAGCCATGAAGAACTTGACCGTCTAAAATTCGCTTTAGATCAGGCACTTGCCTAAAAGCATCTATTAATCCATCATAAAGATCAGTTATGAAGCCAACAAATCTGAAAGAATTTAAGGATGCAGTTTTGAATTGCCGGGAAACACTCACTTCCCGGCAATTGGATGCAGCGGATTATGCGCTTAATCACCCTAATGATATCGCTTTTAATTCGTTAACACAAATTTCAAAGCTTTCAGGAGTTGGCACGGCAATGTACGTGCGCCTGGCCCAGGCATTGGATTTTAAAGGTTTCAGTGAAATGCAGAAGGTTTTCCGGGAACCTCTCTTTAAAATGAGCAAGCCAAGCCACTCGGAACGTATTCGAAACCATCAGGGCACCGAGACTATTGTAGACCCTTATAATACCAGTGCTCTGCTTGGCTCATTTGCCAAAGCAAATTCAATATCATTAGATTATCTTCGCGATAATTCCGACAATATCTGCCTGGAAAAGGCCATAGATATGATACTTTCAGCACGCAATATCTATATCCTCGGCCTCCGTCGTTCTTTTCCTCTAGCGTCCTACCTTAACTATGCGCTATTACGCTTCAAAATTGCTAATACTCTAATCACAGGCATGGCAGGATTCGCTCAGGATCAACTCGAAGTGATGAAACAGGACGACTTGCTCATAGTTATGAGTTTTCCTCCATATTCAGACACCACTGTTCAGTTTTGTCAGCAAGCAAAGGCAGTTCATATCCCAATACTAGCCATTACTGATGATCCTCTTGGAACTATTGCTCACGATGCACAACACGTTATTCAGGTCAATGATGCTGTACTGCACGGGTTCCGTTCCCTAACTGCTTCAATGTGTATAGTGCAAACTATTGCAATTGGTATTGGGTATAAAAAACGTCTGAGCGGAGAAGAAATTCTTCTTGACCAGATAGATTGCTGAAACCTATCTCTCAACAGGCAATCTCACGTACCAATTGTATAGCACTGATATTCAAGATCACTGCAAATACACCGAAAGCACATCATGGCAAATAGATAACGGCTTGTCGCCAATCAAGCAATTTCCCAAACTTTTCAATGTATTGATATTACATATAGCCAATAAAGACAGAGGTACGTCCTATGAACGTAGAAAAATTATTCATTAATGCCAATATAGTAACACATGTAGGCAGGTATAAGGGTTGTATCGGTTCAATTGAAGGGAAAATTGCCTGTATTTCTGCCTCAGCTCAAAATATTGAGGCTACAGAGGTGATTGACCTTGAAGGAAAGATTGTTTTACCAGGTGCCATTGATGGGCATATTCATTTCCAGGATCCAGGTTTTACAGAACGTGATGATATGATGCATGGCACAGCTGCCTGTGCTGTCGGTGGTATTACCACTGCTATCTCACATCCGGTTAACAATCCTGCTGTACTGGATATTGGCAGTTATGAAACAAATCTCGCCGCATATAGAGGAAAGTCTATTGTAGATTTCGGTATTCACGGTGGAGGTACAAGTGACAATATAAATCACATAGAGGATCTTTGGAACCAAACCGGAGCAACTTCAATCAAAATGTTTATGTGCTTTTCGGTAAAAGAATTTCCTTTTGTCCATGATAATAGCATGCGTGAAATTCTCTCAAAGATTGCAAAGCATAACGGCCTTGCAATGATCCACTGTGAAGATGGTAACTTAATCAAAGAAGCCGAAAATAGATTGCTTAAAGAAGGGCGTACGGATCCGATGGCATATAATGAATCACGCCCGGATCATGTTGAAATAGTTGCGATTAAACGTACTATTGAGCTCCTCAAAGAAACAGGTGCCAGGGCGTTAATTGTCCATGTAAGTACGGCGGAAGGACTTGAAATTATACGAGATGCACAACATGAGGGAGTAAGCATATTTGCTGAAACCTGTCCGCATTTTCTTACCTTTGTTCGTGAAGATATGTTAGTTCATGGCCCTTTTTTGAAATTCTCTCCAGTAATGCGCGATGAGAAAAATCGCCTGAAACTTTGGGAACTCCTGAATAAAGGATATATCCATACTATTGGTTCTGACCATTGCCCTTTTACCCGGGCGGAAAAAGAGGTTGGGTTGCAAAATATTTTTGAAGCTCCCAATGGAATTCCAGGCCTTGAAGTCATGCTGCCAGTACTCCTTGATGGTGTTAATAAAGGATTTACCAGTCTTGAAAAAGTGGTTGAGATTACAAGTTTTAATCCAGCAAACCTTTATGGATTTTTCCCACAAAAAGGCGCAATTCAGGTTGGTTCTGATTGCGATCTTACTGTCGTTAATTTAGAGCTCACAAAAACGTTCACTGATGCCGAAAGAAAATCTAAGTGTGATTGGTCACCATATTTTGGACGAGAGCTTAAAGGGTGGCCAATTATGACCGTGGTGCGAGGCACAGTCGTTTCAAACAGAGGGGATATTTGCGTGGAACCTGGCTTTGGTGAGTATCTCCCGAGACTTAAGTACTAACTGATATCTGTTTCATTTTGAAATGATCGACAAACACATTCAGAAAGAAAATATTATGAACAACATAACGAAATTACCAGCTGCATCTCGCGTGAATATCGAACAGGATATCGACAACATAAACAACTTCAATTCTACTCCAAATCCCGGTGAGGGCACCACTCGCATATTATTTACCAATGAAGAAATCGGTGCAAGAAACTATGTGAAAAAAAGGATGGAAGAAACCGGACTGCAAATAGTGGAAGATTGTATTGGTAATATCCATGGTGTTTTACCAGGTACACGCTCGGAACTGGCGCCGGTTTGGACAGGGTCTCATATAGATACAGTTAATAACGCCGGAAAATTTGATGGCATGGCAGGCGTGGTAGCAGGAATTGAAGCCTTACGGGTGATCAAAAAGTCCGGCCATGATCATGCGCGCAATATTGAGGTCATCGTTTTTACATCTGAAGAACCCACCCGATTTGGAATCTGGGGAATTGGCAGTCATGCTATGGCAGGTAAATTACCCGTAGAGAATCTCTCAAATATTCTGGATGATGAAGGTAAAAGCCTTAATGAGATATTGCTTAATTTAGGTTATGACCTTTCCACCTATGCGGAAATAGAACGAAAAAAAGGTGATGTACATGCCTTTGTCGAGTTGCATATTGAACAAGCACCTATTTTGGATAGAAAAAAAGTGCCTATCGGAATAGTGGAAACTATCTGTGGTCTTACTGCCATACAGATGAGGATTTCGGGTGTGCAGGGGCATGCCGGTGGTACACCTAAATATGAGCGATTTGATCCTGTTATGGCGATGAGTGAGATATGTCTTTATCTGGAGTCTCTTATTTACCGTAGTGGTGAACCATACCTGGTTGGCACTGTTGGCAAGGTTACAGTTAATCCAAACGCGTCCAACGTTATAGCCAAAGAAGTAACTTTTTCGGTAGATATCCGTGATCGAAACCTGCATACCAAAGATAAGGTGATTGCTGATCTTACAGCACAGGCACAAAATATTGTGAAATCACGCGGCCTGCACATTGATATAGACATAATAACCCACGATGCACCTGTACAATGTTCACCAATGGTAACGAGCGCAATAACTGAAGCCGTGGCCAAGTTAGATTATACTGCTTTACCAATGGTAAGTGGTGCTTTTCACGATGCCGTAATGGTGGCAGATTTTGCTCCAATTGGCATGATCTTTGTGCCGTGTAAAGAAGGTATTAGCCATAGCCCGGAAGAATGGTCTGACTTCGAAGATCTTCGCAAAGGAACCGATGTGCTTGCAGCAACCCTTCACAATCTTGCAAATAGCAACATTCACTAACGTGCAGACATTGAGTCTTAACGGAACCCGAAAGTTGATTATAGCCACTCCACTGTTAGCATGCTGCATGGCTGCATAGAAGCTTACAGTCACAGCATAGAATACTCACGGGCCCCATCTGATACCCATACATAAAAAACAGAGAACTATGCACACAATACTGCGAGCAGAATTTTCATGCCTTATGATGAAATGAGGCAAAAGAGCATTCTCAGAAAGCCTTCTACTATCACAACCACATCCAACTACAACGCAGGTCTGTTTTTATGGATTTAACATTACGAAATGCAGTAACAGCTGCAAGACATGACGAGCCTTTCGATATTGGGATTAGGGATGGCTTAGTCGTAGCTATGCAACCCTTCTTATCACCAGGTAATAATGACATAGACCTTGGGGGGAAGCTCGTTATTCCAGGCTTTGTTGAATCGCATCTTCATCTGGATAAATCATGTATTCTTGATAGATGCCAGGCAATACGAG
>JBFHGS010000299.1:0-5440 GCA_041582995.1 Desulfopila sp.
CTCTGATGTCGCCCATTATGTTCGCCCGGGTGACCCATTGTTTCAGGAAGCAATGCAACGGGGTACCTCGATATATTTTCCGGAAGGGCAGATCCCGATGCTGCCACGTCACCTCTCACAGGGTATTTGCAGCCTGATTCAAAACGAAACACGAGCAACGTTCAGTTTCATGATTCTCCTCACCAAAGAGGGAGAAGTCAAAAGGGTAAGAGTTCGCCCTTCAATCATCAAAGTAGCCCGACGACTCACATACGAAGAAGCTGACAAAATCATAGACACCGACGAAGAGCTCAGTGTCTTGAATATGCTCAAGAAAAAGCTTAGAGAACGACGTCTTCAAAACGGTGCGTTATTACTGCCTTTCCCTGATGTAAATATCTTCATTGACCTGGGTGGTAAAGTTCATGTAAGTCTTGGCCGTACCGACACACCCTCGCGTACGCTGGTCTCCGAGATGATGATTCTGGCCAACAGCGAAGCTGCACGCTATATCTCTGACCGCATGGTTCCCGGCCTGTTCCGATCTCAACCACCACTCAGACAACGACTGGTTCACGGTGAAGATGATGATCTCTTCCTGAACATAAAGCAACGGAAACAACTGCCGCGAGGAGAACTGCTTACTGTTGCCAACCCTCACAGCGGGCTTGGTGTCTCTCATTATACCACGGTTACTTCACCGATCCGACGCCTGCTCGATCTTGTGATGCAGCACCAGCTAAACTCCATTACCCGGCGTCTCGAACCATGTTTTTCTGAAGAAATGTGCAAAGACTTCGGTTCAGTTATTACCAGAACATTGTCAGCTGCCAATAATGTGAAACAGCAGCGTCATCGCTACTGGCTGCTGAAATATCTGCAGGAGCGAAAGGGACATCTGATTAACGCTCTCGTGATAGACTCCGGCCCCAAAAGAGTCAACATGCTGCTTACCGACATACTGATGGACGTGGATCTTGCCACCCCTCCAGGATTCAAACCAACTCCCGGAAATATCGTCAAACTTCGTATCTCCAGAGTTGCGCCAATGGATAATACTATCCGCTTTGACTGGTCATGATAGCCTCCATTCCCTAGCTTTTTAACTTCCTATTCAGGCAATAGGCGGGAAGGAATATTCAAATCTAGTCCGACAGGGCTGAATTCAAAGAACTATCAGTATAACTTCGCTGCAAAAGAAACGTTCTGACGTTCTTTTGTTGAAAAGAAGTCTAACCTTTCTCCCGATCAGTTTTGATTTTCACTTTGGATTTTTCCTGAAAGCCTTTGGACTGATCTCCACAATCCATTATCAATACGTTTCCTTCTTTTTTGACTACGACGCATTTAGCACTTGCGGCAAATGCGAGCTGATTTGTCACAAGAAGACACAGAGCAATCCCTATGCACATCATGTATTTCATACGTTCCTCCTTGGATACACTTTTATAAAATGAGCTGCTCGTGAATACACAATAGAACAATACACTTCCAGATGCATCAGACATATACCGACACAGTGCGACATTGACCCGATGTCGACCTTATTTTCACCTATCTTTTACACATCTCGGGTGAATTGTATATTCAGGACTTTCCTGCACTTCTTTCTATTGGTATAGTCAGAGTAACCGATAGACATTTATTTTCAAAATCAACGAATGCACTTATGACAGACACAAGCCACCAGGGCGTCATGGCGATGGTGAAAATCGACGGCACCAAGGTTAAATTCCTTAGGGAACAAAAAGGGTTAACCCAGCTGTATGTTGCAACTGTCGTACAAGTCACCACCGATACCATTTCTCGCTGGGAAAACAAACGCTACCCAACTATCAAGAAAGAGAACGCCCTGCGACTCGCTGAAGCACTCGAGGTAGAACTGAACGAAATTCTGGAAGAATTCCAGGATGAAGAGCCTGCCCAAAACCAGCCTGTAACTGAACCACCTCCTTCTACAGATAAAACGAGGTCATTCTCGAAAATCTGGCCGCTCCTTCTGCTTTCTGCAACTATAGGTGTTCTGATTGCCGCAATCACATGGTTTTTTATCATGCATGGTCAGCCACTCAAAATCTCTGCAAAAAGAATGCTGCCTGAACGATGCACAGCCGATACACCTTTCCCGGTTTCCATTGAAGTAATCGGTCCACCCGAGGCTGTCGTTGCAATCATTCTGAAAGAGAACCTTCCTGAACATGTAGTCGTAAAAAATACCGATCCGCCTTTAGCGCCATCAGGACAGAAAAACAATACACTGAAGTGGTTACACAAAGCCGAGGGTAGAACATTGTTCACCTATATCGCCACACTTTCCAAGCCGCTCAATATAAATGATGTTTTTATCGGATCTGCCGCTGCCAGCAATGATTCAGAAAATCCAGTCACAATAGAGGGCAACAATACGATAGAACTCAGCCTTCACCACTGGGCGGATAGCGATGGAGATAATGTCATAAACGACAAAGAGATCCTTACGGTTTACGACCAGTATGGTGACTTGGAAAAACTTGGTATAGATATTGACCTTATTGAGGAAATCTGGCTGGGCTCCGGCTACCGCTGGGATCCTGAAAAAAAGGTATATGAGATTCTCCCATAAATAAGCCCCTGGAAAAGAGAGAAAACAATGTTCGTTAAGCGTTTAAGATCTTCCGCCCTGAAGACACTCTTGCTATTGTCACTACTGAGTTGCTTCATAACCGCAATCACCGCCACTATATCCAGTGCCGAACCCGCAACCGGGCGCTACATTTCAGTCTCCGGTGACACAATAAAACTGCAACTTACTATCGCATCACCAGCACCCCAAAACCTTATCCTGGAGCAATATGTTCCGCCGGGGACACAGATTTTGAGCACTTCCCCAAAAGCAAGAAAGATCAATAGCAAGTCAGGGGTTGTAAAATGGTTATTCAAAGGTGTCTCTCCAGGAGTCACTATTGTTACCATGCAGGTTTCACCTGCTTCAGCAACACAGGCTGTCAATGGCATTCTCAGATACCGACTACCTGGCGGAGGCATGTCTGAACAGAGGCTGGCACGTTAGATTCGCTTTTGCAAAGTTATTACAGCGGTACTATCTGCACAGCAATCACCCACATGGTCGCACATACCAGCAGATCAAGAACCTTCCATGCTGTTTTATTCTGAAAAAATGGCGCAAGCAATATCCCGCCCAGACTTAACGTGAAAAACCAGATAAACGAGGCCGAACTTGCTCCAAATGCAAAAAAATATCTGCCATTTCCCGAAAACTGCCCGCTGATGCTGCCTAATAACACCAGAGTATCGAGATATACATGAGGATTTAACAGGGTAACGGCAAGAGTTGCCGCGAGTACCGCCTTTCTCGATGCATACCCCTGACAATTAATCTCTAATTCTTCTGCTGAAAAAGCAGCCTGCAGTGACCGCACACCATAATACACAAGGAATGCGGCCCCGCCCCATCCCGCAATCTCCCTCAACACAGGACTCTCCGCTACTGCTTTACCAACCCCTATTGCCCCGAGAAATATCAGGATTGAATCACATAGACTGCATACAAGAGCAACTAGCCAGTTATGTTGTTTCCTGACTCCCTGCGACAAAACAAAAGCATTTTGTGCACCTATGGCTATAATCAAACCGGCCCCTGTCCCCATTCCCTGAAAATACGCAATCATCACTGTCTCCTGAAGTTGAATTTGAGACGCAACTATAGTATGCACAACTATTAAAGGAAAATTAAATTATTTAAACATCCATTAGCCCTGTTAATAACATGCTTGATTACAAACTCATTGAAGCGTTTGCAATGGTCATACTGGAAGGCGGTTTTGAAAAGGCTTCGAGAAAACTGCATCTTACCCAATCCGCAGTCTCTCAGCGCGTCAAACAACTTGAAGATCAATATGGACAGGTTTTATTAAAACGTACATCTCCACCAGAACCATCCGAGGCAGGGTTGCCACTACTGGTGCATTACCGTCAGGTGAAACAGTTAGAAGATGACTTGCACCTCACGACAATGGCTGATCAGAAAGCATCTTTTACCTCTCTTGCCATCGCGGTTAATGCGGACACCCTGGCAACCTGGTTTTTTTCTGCGATCAACGATCTTCTTCAGGAAAATAATATAGTTCTCGATCTCTACGTTGACGACCAGGACAGAACTCATGAGTTACTGCAGGAGGGAAAAGTCTGGGGTTGCATCACTACACGCAAAAAGCCTTTGCAGGGTTGCAGTTCAACCCCTCTCGGGAAGGTTAACTACGGGATATTTTCGACTAAAGCGTTTGCAGAGAAATGGTTTGCAAACGGACTATCTGCCGAAGCTTTTAACAGAGCTCCGATGGCCCGCTATAACCGGAAAGATGACTTGAACAATAGAATGTTTGCTTTGCTGCTCGATAAAGAACCGGAAAATCCGCCTACTTTTTTTATCCCATCAACCGAAGCATACGGCCGTTTCGTGTCTGAAGGCAAATGTTACGGGATTCTACCAGAACAGCAGAGTCAGGAGCTGGAAGCGTCGGGAAAGATCATCAATTTGAAACCAGACAGCTGCATTGAAGTTGAACTTTTCTGGCATTGTTGGAATTTAAAATCTTCGCTTATGGAGAATTTCAATCGTAGTCTTCTGCTAAAGATCAGGGCTATCCTCAGAAAACCGTAGCCCGGATTTTCCATACTCCCTGACAAACGATAACATTACATATATTTGGACGATAAAATGCATACATTGGCCACCCAGAACAAGATAGACCTGCTTATTCGTTTTGCCACCGACAATGGAGCGACAGCAGCTGCGGAGTTGTCCCCCCGCGACATTCACGTTGAGAAGAGCCTGGCCGCCTATTGCCGGCAACCCAAATGCCCGCACTTTGGGATGTCTATGAGTTGCCCGCCTCATATTTCCGGACCTGCCGGCTTCAAAATGCTTGCACTCAATTCCAGTTCCGCTATCGCCATACGGATTGAAATAGATGCAGAATCACTACACGGCGAGGGACGTCCTGAGGTCATGCGCCTGCTGCACGAAATTACCGCTGCAGTTGAAATAGAAGCAAAACGTCTTGGATTTACAAATGCTTCTGGATTTTCCGGTGGCTCCTGCAAGATCAGCTTTTGCGGCAACTATGACACATGCCGAGTCCTGTCAGGTGAAGGTGGCTGTCGTTATCCAGATCAGGCGCGCCCATCTATGTCAGGATTCGGTGTCAATGTTGGTGAACTGATGAAATCGGCAGGCTGGTCCAGCAACCTCTTCTCTACCGAACCAGGTAAAAACACGCCACAACCTGCATGGGTAGCCGGTGTGGTTCTCCTTAGTTAACTCCTTAGTTAATTCTTTTTCATTCCACGCTTTTCACACAGATAGTCAAACACCAGGTCGAGCTGATTCTGATTGAAAACAGATATTCCGTGATTGCGCAAATATGTTGCTGTGACTCCGCTTCCTGCAATCCTGATTCCC
>JBFHGS010000300.1:0-5438 GCA_041582995.1 Desulfopila sp.
AGTGTCTGACCGTTTTCGTCAACCACTTTGTTCTGCTGTATGTCTTTGCTTCAACCGGGGAAACAGCTGCGTGGCTCTGAGCCGACGAGTGTTCGTGTCCGTTGTTGCGAAGACGGGGCAAAATACAGGATCAGGGGTGTTATGTCAAGCTGTAATTCTGTCTTCTGAGGCATTGCAAAGGTGGAAGATAGTCATAGTGTGATCACTCACGAGTGAGGTTATACCAATATACAATGTCTTAACTGGTGATAACAAGCCGGGTGTAACGGAGATGCAAGATAAATATAGATGGGAGAGCCCCAAACAATATGCATATATCATATGAGGCTCTCATGTATTACTCAGCTGTCCATTTCTGCAGGATCTCTATAATCTTCACAGCCTGTTCTTTGCTGGATATGTTGAACTTGGATTTTGGGAGATACTCCCCTTGGCGTTTCTGGTAACGACGGATGGTGAACATCTCTTTACCATACTCCTCTTTAGCCTTATCCCAATTCTGATAGCGAAATAGCATGGTTGTCCAGGCGCCTTTAGACAGAATTTCTTTTCCTGTCTCTTTTACAACAAGAATTCCGTCTTCTTCGTAGTTAATTGAGATGTCATCAACTGTTTTGCTCATATATCCGCTCTTTGTTATGTTGAAAGAAGTGGGTTAGTTTCCATTATCAGTCACATTCTGATGGAGCAATGCAAACACATTCATGTCAAAAGGTAAAGGAGAATGCCCGATGTATACGCATATGGTAATGAATGGGATTATTAATGCTCTTTACCGTTAAAGAACTTAATGGAAAGTCCATCAGATTCTGCAAAGATGTGATCATTTTCGATAAATTTCCCTTCGAGGATTTCCATTGCCAGTGGGTTTTCAAGATAACGTTGGATAGATCTTTTTAAAGGTCTTGCCCCAAATGCTGGATCGTAGCCTTTCTCAACCAGGAACATTTTTGCATTTTCCCTGATGTGGAGGGTTATATTCTTCTCCTTGAGTCTCTCAACCAGGCGTCGAAGTTGGATATCTATAATTTCGACCATATTGTCTCTACTCAGTGAATGGAAAAGTATCGTTTCGTCAACACGATTAAGAAATTCTGGTTTGAATTGATTGTGTAATATTTCATCAATCTGATTCCTTATTTCTTTCTCGTCAGCATGCTCTTCTGTCATTTTCATTATGAGCGAGCTTCCCAGGTTTGAAGTCATTATAAGGATCGTATTCTTGAAATCGACGGTGCGACCCTTGCCATCGGTCATTCGCCCGTCATCAAGAACCTGCAGCAACACATTAAAAACATCAGGATGAGCTTTTTCTATTTCGTCAAGAAGGATTACTGAATATGGGCGTCTGCGGACAGATTCAGTAAGGTAGCCGCCTTCGTCGTATCCGACATATCCTGGAGGAGCGCCGATGAGTCTAGCGACAGAATGCTTCTCCATAAATTCACTCATATCTACACGTATCATCGCCTGTTCACTGTCAAAAAGAAAGTCGGCAAGTGAACGGGCAAGTTCTGTTTTTCCTACACCTGTTGGTCCTAGAAAAATAAATGAACCTAAAGGACGATCGGGATCCTGCAAACCTGCACGGGCGCGCCGTACAGCATTGGCGACAGAAAGAATTGCATCCTGTTGCCCAATGACCCTTTTTTTAAGCTCAGTTTCAGCGTGTATGAGTTTCTGTTTTTCACCTTCAAGGAGTTTGTCGGTTGGTATTCCTGTCCATTTTGCTACTACGATTGCGATATCTTCAGAACTTACCTCTTCTTTCAGCATCATGTGGTCAGCTTGAATTTCACGCAATTTCATATTCGCAGCTTCAAGGTCTTTTTCGAGTTGTACAATTTTTCCATAGCGGATTTCCGCAACTTTGCTTAGGTCACCACGGCGTTCAGCAACCTGCTCTTCGCTGTGCATTTCTTCAATTGCGCCTTTAATCTTGCGAATGCTTTGAATAGTTTCACGCTCAAGCGACCACTGGCCTTTCATGCCGTTCAACTGGTCTGCGATATTTGCCAGCTTTTTCTTAACATCATCGAGGCGAGCTTTTGATGCAGAGTCCTTTTCCTTTTTTAGCGCCTCCTGCTCAATCTCAAGCTTAATTCTCTGTCGATCAAGTTCATCAATTTCTGAAGGCATAGAATCAATCTCTATGCGCAGTCTTGATGCTGCTTCGTCGATGAGGTCAATGGCCTTATCCGGGAGAAAACGATCTGTTATGTATCTGCTGGAAAGGGTAACAGCTGCAACAGTTGCTGAGTCCTGAATGCGAACGCCATGGTGAATCTCATATTTTTCCTTGATGCCACGTAGTATAGCTATAGTGTCGTCAATAGTTGGTTCCTGAACCAATACCGGTTGGAACCGCCGCTCAAGCGCGCTGTCTTTTTCAATATACTTGCGGTATTCATCCAGAGTTGTGGCGCCAACACAGTGTAATTCTCCACGAGCCAGTGCAGGTTTGAGCATATTGGAAGCGTCCATTGAACCTTCTGCAGCACCTGCGCCAACAAGGGTATGGATCTCGTCTATAAAGAGTATTATTTCACCTGTCTTTTTTTCAACTTCTTTGAGTACTGCTTTCAACCTGTCTTCAAATTCGCCACGATATTTGGCTCCGGCTACCAGTGATCCCAGATCAAGAGTAATAACCTGTTTATCACGCAGAGTGGCGGGGATGTCACCATTGACAATTCGCTGGGCAAGTCCCTCGACAATTGCGGTTTTACCAACGCCAGGCTCTCCGATCAGAATCGGGTTGTTTTTCGTTCTCCTTGAAAGGACCTGGATAATACGACGTATCTCGTCATCTCTACCAATTACAGGGTCAAGTTTTCCCTGTTTGGCACGATTGGTAAGGTTAAGACCGTACTTCTCCAGAGCCTGGTATTTTTCTTCAGGGTATTGATCTGTTACGCGATGATCTCCGCGAATTGTCTGAAGAGCTTCAAGGAAACGTTTTTCGACTACGCCACGCTTTGAGAGGGCATGTGAAATTTCATCTTTTTTATTTTTTATAATGGCGAGGAAAAGATGCTCCTGGCTGACAAAGTCATCCTGCATCGAACTAGCTGTTGAGAATGCTGCATCCAGAATTTTTTGCAATTCTGTGGAGGCAAATATCTGGCTGGCCCCGCTGCCAGATACTTTGGGGACACTATCTATAATGGTATTACAGTCCATCAGGATAAGAGATGGATCTATATCCATCTTCTTTAATACCGGTACAACAACCCCTTCGCGTTGCTCGAGTATTGCTTTGGCCAGGTGCGCTGGTCGGATTTCCTGTTGAGAGTTATCTTTAGCGAGTTGCTGTGATGCCTGGATGGCTTCCTGGGATTTGAGGGTAAACTTGTCGAATTGCATTGTTCTCTCCTTTGGGCGTCTGGGCCGCATGTGATAACCTGCTTAGGCGAATGAATAAATCTCAGGTGGTTATCAGCTTTTGGTGAGAAATTAAGTCTGCTCGAACAGCGAGTCAAGTTTTTGACAGTTGACTTAGGGGCGACAATAAAAAAAGGCGAACTCAATATGAGTTCGCCTTTAAGGTGCTTCTATAAGATGCTCGAAATTGAATCGAGTCATCTATAAAATCAACCGCAGCTTCCCGAATCGCACGAACCGGAGCTGCAACCACCGCCGCCAATAGGATTGGCTGAGGTAATTCCGAAACCTGAACGAGGGCCGGCATCGATGAAATCCACAGTAATGGATCCACAAGTGGTGAGGAGACTTTCCTCAACCAGGAATTTCAGAGTATCATTCTCGTATACTTTGTCGTTATCTTTTGGCTCATCCAGAGCCAATCCCAAAGAGGGTCCTGCTCAGCCACCCTGCATGAGGGCGACACGGAGTGCAGAATCGATATTATTCTGCTCCATATACTCTTTGAGTTTTTCTACAGCTAAGTCTGTTACACTAAAGTCAGACATGTTGCCTCCTCGTATCAATGACTTACATTTGCCACTGAACTGTTTCGGGTTGAACTTCTTGGAAGAAGTTGTTTCTGTTCCCACACAAAATAAGGTGATGCTACCGATAAGTCAATCCGAGAGTGCTAGAAATACCATCAGTAGTCGTACAAATTAAAGCAAAAGCTTATTTGCTACTCGGTCTCAACCATTTGTCCTGCCACCTTTTTACTTGCGTCGCCAAAAAGCATGATGGTAAGGTTTTAGAAATATGACAATTACCTCAAGTTAAAATGTAGTCTTTTGTAGCTTGAAATACGAAAAGTACATAATGTGCTCAGCACGTTCCCGGTTTGGTCCGGTGGGATGAACTTTACCATTCTCTCGCTTATTCGGGAGGATTTCTCAGTACAAAAAGGTGTTGATATGAAAAAGATTGTGATCTCAACTGGAGGCGGGGATGCCCCGGGTCTCAATGCAGTTATATTTGCTGTTGTTCACTCCTGTTATAAACGTGGTTGGGAAGTATATGGCAGTAGAGACGGGTATGGGGGGTTTCTCGATATCGATGATATGGTAAGGCTCACAACAAAAGATGTCGCAGAGATCTATTCAACAGGCGGAACGATTCTTGGGTCAACCAATAAGGGGAATCCTTTCTCAAGACCTGTCAAAAATCTTGTAGGTGAGATACAGATTATAGATACCTCAGATAAAATACTCAAAAACTTCCATAGAATGGGATTTGATTGTCACATAGCAATAGGCGGTGATGGTAGTCTTGAGATTGCCAATCGTTTTGCGCAAAAAGGTATGAACGTAATCGGGGTTCCTAAAACTATTGATAATGATCTTGAGGAGACTGACCGTACATTTGGTTTTGATACTGCTGTATCTACAGCAACAGAAGCGCTGGATAAATTGCATTCAACTGCAAAGTCCCATAACAGGGTGATGGTGGTTGAGGTCATGGGTCGCGATTCAGGCTGGATCGCTCTTTACTCGGGTATCTCTGGAGGAGCTGATGTCATCCTGATACCTGAAATTCCCTTTGACATGGAAGATGTGTGTGCCAAAATTTCTGACAATGAACTGCATGGTAAACACTACTCAATAGTTGTGGTCGCAGAGGGTGCTGTCACTAAGGATGGAACTGTCTTCAATAAGGGTGCGGGTGAACTTGGACGTGAAGAAGTTATCCTTGGTGGAGTCGGCGAGTATGTTGCTGACGAAATTCGTAAACGCACTGATAAAGATACGCGCTCGCTGGTCCTGGGGCATCTCCAGCGTGGTGGTTCGCCCACCACTTTTGATCGACTTCTTGCATTACGTTTCGGAGCAGCCGCCGTGCGAATGGTCGAAGACGGGAAATACGGTAATATGGTCGCTCTAAAAAATTCCAAAATGGAACCAGTACCAATTGCAAATGCTATCCGGGGGCGAAAGAAAGTACAGGTCGATTGTGATAAAGTTCTTACAGCGGAAGATATAGGCATCTGCATGGGTGACTCATCCGGTAGTTGGAGA
>JBFHGS010000301.1:0-5421 GCA_041582995.1 Desulfopila sp.
TAAAGGTTTGGCTGTCATGGTTCCCCGACTGCTTGATACGGTGATTGGTTCGGTGCTGGCTATTATCTCCGTGCGTTTTCTTTGGCCTAATTGGCAGTACAAAAGATTACCTGCTCTTATCACTGAGGCAATTGCCAAAAATACCTCATACTTTCAGGCAATTTTGGAGGAATATCGTCAATCAACAGGAGAAGATGATCTGCCATACAGGATTACCCGCAGAGAGGCACATCGTGCAGATAATGCTCTGGTACTTGCCTGGCAGGATATGCAGTTTGAACCCCGGAACAGACAACGATTCAGAGAGCACGCTTTTACTCTTACGTACCTTAATCATGCACTGTTAGCGTACATTTCCGCTTTTGGGGTGCACCGTGATCAACGAAAAGCACTGAACTCTGAGACAGCTCATTTGGCTCAAGAGATAATTGAAGTATTACAGCAGACAAGTCAGGCTGTCATTTCAGGAAAACCAACAGATAATTACCAGATAAAAGATATATTAGAGCAAATTCGCCAGCGTTTACCCGGCTCTGGTCAACTAATTCCGGAACAGCAATTGACATCTCTCTACAATATCGCCGAGGTAACAGGTCAAATACTTGAATTAGCAAATGATTGCTCATCACCGCAAGCGTGAACGTGGAATGATGACTATTGCAGACTTGCTGTGAACTTATCTTATTAAGCTGACAAAGAGGGGATGAGATCTTAAAATGTCGAGATCACATTATGAACGTGCAGTCAATATCTGAGGTGTATTTCATTCGCAATCAGGTAAATGCAGACTCCTGAACGTCTGGAGCAGACAGTTCTTCAGTGAAGAACGTTCTCGTCTAAAATACCTCTCGCTACAAGCTGCTTCAGAATATCAGTACATTTCTTTTTTATCGACTCCCTGAGTATCCGGGCAGCCGGAGTAATCATCTGCCTGCTGGGGAATATAAGCCAAAGCTCAGTTGGTGTGGGCTTGAACTCCGGCATGATGTTGATAACATTTCCAGATAACAAATCGGCGGACATATCAAGACAGGATTTTACAGCCAGGCCTTTACCGGCAACGCACCAGCGCCGTACAATATCACCGTCATTAGCGGCACGGTTGCTGGTCATCCTGATCTTGTACTCTTCTCCCTGATGGGAGAATTTCCATACATCGTGAATAATGTCGTAAAGCTGATAGAGGAGTCCGTTGTGTCCTGCAAGATCGTAGGGGTGAGTGGGGGTGCCGTTCTCATCAAGGTATTTTTGTGAAGCGCAGAGCACTCGCGGGACATTGCAGAGTTTAAAGCCATAGAGATTCGCATCATTAGGCGATCCATAGCGTAACGCAATATCAACCGAGTCTCGGTAAAAATCGATATTACTGTCACTGAGATTCAGCCTCAAACGCACTTCGGGATAAGTCTCCATAAATTCGTCCAGCCATGGAGTAACCAGATTCCTGCCCAGATCCGATGACAAGGCGATTCGAAGTTCTCCATCCACAATATCAAGATCATCTTTAATCTGCTGTTTGGCCTGTTCCAGCATGAGCAGGGCCTGCTCGCATTGCGGTATATACCGTTCACCTGCACTTGAAAGGCGTAAATGTCGCGTTGTGCGGATAAACAGCTCCGCACCCAGGGCATTCTCTACCCGCTTGACAGCTGCACTCGCAGTTGCAGTGCGCATATCCAGCTGAGTTGCTGCAGCGGTAATGGAATGAAATTCCGCTACTTTGAGTATAACTTGAAGATCTTCTAATAGCATATTGTCAAATATATTTTGATAATGTTTCAAATATTATACTGTTTATCTTTTAACAATCAAGGTCTATCATATTACGCAATGAAGGAACACGTGCATGCACCATTTGAGACAATGGAATGAAGCAGGTAGGTCAACAGATCATTCTGCAAGTTTTTTACAGGAACAAACAACAAAAGCCAGTGTTATCAATACAATCTATAATTTGGAAAAGTCATGAAAAAGGTCGTCGCATGAGTGGTATTTGATGTGCGTTAACTCCTTGCAGGCAGGTCGTCATGTGGTAGAGAAAACGGTTATTTCTATGTAGTCCGGAATCGGTTGCACCTGCACCTTGTACTGAACAAGGGGGAAGAGAAGGCGACAAAGCCCTATAACATCGTTCGTATTACGTTGCAGAAACATTTTTTAACACCAACATTCAAAAAAAGAGGAAACACTATAATGGCTAAATTAACTATTGTTGCAAACATCAAGGCAAAAGCAGGCAAAATTGATCTGGTAAAAGCAGAACTGCTGAAGCTTATCGACATCACCCGCGCTGAAGAAGGCTGTATCAATTACGATCTGCATCAGGATAATGAAAATCCGGCTCACTTTTTATTTTATGAGAATTGGGAATCCCGTGAGCTATGGCAGACGCACATGGGTAACAAGCACCTTGCAGAATATATGGCTGCAACCGAGGGTGCGATTGAAGAGTTTACTCTCAATGAGATGACCCGGGTCGCATAGTATTTTACTTAACGGAAATTGGGATAGTCGTTGTCGATGATACTTTCCCGAATTTCTCTTGGCATTGTTTTCAATCAGCAGAATTCTACCCGGGGCAAAAAAATACTGCATTTGAGCACAACCTTTTTGTCCGCTCGTTGTATTGATTGATAGGAACAGTCCATCTATTGAAGGTGTTAGTAATCCATGCAAAAGAACAATTTTGAACAAGGCCCTATTCGTCCTCCCGCTGAAGCAGACAGTCTTCTCATTCGAACAACACGAGGCTGTCCATGGAACCGTTGTCATTTCTGCGCCTTATTTAAAGGACAGCGTTTTTCTATCCGGTCTGTCGAGGAAATTAAGAGCGATATAGCTTCAGCCAGACTGCATTATAACGGCGCGCCTTTTGAGACGTGCTTTCTGCAGGATGGAGATTCTTTTGCCATGCGGACAAACGATCTCATTGATGTACTTACAGAGCTAAGAGAAGCGTTTCCGACTTTGCAGCGAATCAGTTCCTACGGGCGGGCTCAGACTATGATGAGAAAGTCTGAAAGTGAAATGCGGGAGATCCGCGATGCCGGTCTGAATATGCTTTATTGTGGTATCGAGTCAGGCTCGGATAAGGTTCTGGAAGCTGTAAATAAAGGAGTTACCCAGGATGCCCTTATCCAGTCTGCACAGAAGGCGCGCCAGGCGGGAATGAGCCTCATGGTATTTGTGATTCTAGGGCTCGGGGGAAAGGAATTATCCGGGGATCATGTACGAGACACTGCACTGGTTCTCAATACGATCAATCCAAACTCCATCCGTATCATGTCTCTTGCTGTGAAACCGGAGACTGAGCTTGGAAAAAAGATCAAAGACTGTTCGTTCACGATGCTCACTGAAAGAGAAATGATTCAAGAGCAACGCCAGTTGATACATCAGCTTGAGGGTATTCATAGCCACTATGGCAACTTTCACGGCATAAATCTGCTCACAGAGCTTGAAGGTATCCTCCCTGAGGACAAACCCGAATTACTCTCCATCATTGATACATTTCTTGCTCTCGACACCCCGTTGCAGCAGAATTTTATCCTTGGAAGACGTCTGGGATACTATGGCAGGCTGACAGGTTTTCAGGAATCTTCCGCATATCATTCCGTCCAACAGCAGGTGGACAAAATTCAGCGTGGAAAACCGGATTCACTGGAAACGATTTTCCACGATTTACGAAATCGCATCATTTAACTGAGAATTCAGGTAATTCTTGTATATAAATGAGGTGAAAAATGGACGCGATTGAAATGATAAAGGAACGTAGAAGCGTTCGTAAGTTTACGAATGAACAAGTAGACAGAGAAATATTGAGGGACGTTGTTGACCTCAGTCGCTGGGTGTCTTCCTGGGGAAATTAACCGGTCCGAATCCTGGGCCTTCTTGCACAAAGACTAATCCATAATGGAGATAGATATATGAAATCCATAATCGCAAAGAGTGGGAGTAAAGCAGAAGACAGTGCGGCTTTCCGCATTGTTGAACAACCAGTGCCCGAGCCGGAATCACAGGATCTTCTGGTCAAGGTGATTGCCATTGGAATGAACCCTGTCGACACCAAGGTGCGTGAACGCATGGAAGCCGACAGGGTACTTGGCTGGGATGCCTATGGTATTGTCGAAAAGACCGGGGGAGACGTCAAAGGATTCAATGTTGGCGATAAGGTCTTCTATGCCGGGGCTCTCACGCGGCCAGGATGCAACAGTGAATACCATCTGGTCGACCAGCGGATAGTTGCGTTAGCTCCTGAAAAACTCTCGCCGGAAGATGCAGCCGCTATGCCGCTGACTTCAATAACAGCCTGGGAAGGATTGTTTGAACGATTACAGTTTGTTTCGAGGAAGAATGCAAATTCCGGTAAAAGCGTTCTTATAGTAGGTGGTGCCGGAGGTGTCGGATCAGTTGCAATACAGTTAGCTCATTGGGCTGGCTTGAAAGTATTCGCCACTGCATCAAGGCCGGATACTGTTGAATGGTGCAAAAAGCTGGGTGCTGATGTCATCTTAAATCATAGAAACAATTTGTTTGAAGAGTTAAAAGCCACCGGAGCTGGATCTGTTGACGCTATTTTCTGTACGACCCAGATGGAGACTCATTGGAAGGCAATGGCAGAATGCATCCGCCCTCAAGGTCGTATGGTACTTATCGATGATCCCGTGGAGCAGGTTGATATTACAGCTTTTAAAATGAAAAGCGTCTCTCTGTGCTGGGAGTTTATGTATACCAGATCCATGTTTGAAACAGCCGACATGAAAGAGCAGGGGAGATTGCTCGCAACTGTAGCCAGCCTGTTAGATGAAGGCATCATTATTTCAACCCGGCAAAAGACGTTTTCCGGCTTATCTCCTGAGAATATTCAGGAGATGCATAGTAAACAAGAGAGTGGAACAATGATGGGGAAGCAGGTCCTTGTGCTTTAACATAAATCAATAATATCTGTAGATTACAGCGATGTATAAAGTGTACACCGCTTCAGGTCGGTGCACACTTTATACTCCATCTTTCAATGAGACACGTTATTCAACACCCGATTTGCGATGCAGTTTAAAAGACGTTCCGAAGAGCGGTATAAACCTCAAGCAAACCTCATCCAGAGAAGACTATTTCATCCTGTCATCTCCGGATCGAAGAAAAAAGTGTAGTCACTGATAACTTGTGCCTGGATTGTTCGGGATGCTGCATTAGGTGTTTGCCCAGCAGAATACTGTGTGATACACGAATTGGCATTCGTGCCGAAAAACTCTGATAATTAGGCAGTTGTACTTCACAGCTATTAAGAGCTTAACGACATATCGATCACAAGTTTTCCGATATGCTGTTTTGTCTCAAATTGCTTTTGCGCTGTAACAATCTCGCCAAGGGAAAAAACATCAGATACCACGGGTCTAATTTGCCCTGTTTCAATTCGGTTAACCA
>JBFHGS010000302.1:0-5408 GCA_041582995.1 Desulfopila sp.
CAGAAAGGTAAACTTATTATCTGTTCCCATATGGGGCGTCCGGATGGACAGCGTGTGGAAAAATTCAGCCTTTCTCCTATTGCCCGTCATCTTGAGACGTTGCTTGGCAGAAATGTAACTCTTGCTCCGGACTGCATAGGAGCTGAAGTTGAGGAGAGCATTGACGGGATGGCCGCTGGAGATGTCATGCTGCTTGAAAATTTGCGTTTTTATAATGAGGAAACAGCAAATGACCCGGTATTTAGCAAAAATCTGGCTAAGCTTGCCGATGTTTACATAAATGATGCCTTTGCAGTTTCCCATCGAGCGCATGCTTCTGTTGTGGGTGTGGCTGAATTGATTGCCGAAAAAGCTGCAGGATTGCTGCTCCAGACAGAGATGGATTATTTCCATAAATCTATGGATACCCCTGTACGCCCCCTTGTTGCACTGGTCGGTGGAGCCAAAGTGTCTTCTAAACTCGGGGCTCTTGAGAATATGCTGGGCAAGGTTGACAGGATGATTATCGGTGGTGCTATGGCCAATACATTTTTGAAAAGTATGGGTGTTGAAGTTGGTGCATCAAAAGTTGAAAATGATCTGCTCGATACGGCTAGAAAATTTATGGAGGCTGCTGAACAGAAGGGTGTTAAACTGTATCTGCCTGTTGACTTTGTTGTAGCGGATTCCTTTAATGCTGATGCTGTCACGAAAAATGTGACATTCAGAGATATTCCAAAGAGCTGGATGGCTCTGGATATCGGTCCGGCAACGACGATCCTCTTTAAAGAGGCTCTTGAGGATGCGAGAACAATAGTCTGGAACGGCCCGATGGGTGCTTTCGAGATGGATGCTTTTGCACGTGGTACAATGGCTCTTTGTCAGGCTGTAGCTTCTTCTCATGCGCTTTCAATTACTGGTGGTGGCGATTCAAATGCAGCTGTCAAAAAATCTGGTGAGGCACGGAATATCTCCTACATGTCAACTGGTGGCGGAGCATTCCTTCATTTGATGGAAGGAAAGCAATTACCTGGAGTGCAGGCACTCGGTTAAGCTGTACATGCTATGTAGCTGTTGAACAAACAAGAGGAATATTATGCGAGAATCATTAATGGCCGGCAACTGGAAGATGCATACCACAGTTGGAGAAGCGTGTCGACTGGCCGCAGATGTGGCAAAATCCTGTAAAAAATTCAGTGATCGAGAAGTACTGCTGGCACCACCATATACAGTTATTTCAGAAGTTTCAAAGGTATTGAAAGACAGTGCAATAGTGGTTGCTTCTCAGAATATTTGTTGGGAGGAGAAAGGGGCTTTTACAGGCGAAATTTCACCAACAATGCTGAAAGACGCTGGTGGTAGTGCTGCTATCGTTGGTCACTCCGAACGTCGTCAGATCTTCATGGAAACCGACGAGCTGATTAATCTGCGTACCAAAGGTGCTTTGTCGTTTGGGCTTACTGTTATACTCTGTGTTGGTGAAACGCTTGATGAACGTGAAAACGATCGTACTCTTGCAGTACTTGAAAAGCAGATTCGTCAAGGACTGGCCGGGGTAGATGTTGCCGACATGGAAAAAGTGGTTATAGCATACGAACCAGTGTGGGCAATCGGGACCGGTAAGACCGCCAGTAAGGAGCAAGCTCAGGATGCGCATGCATTTATCCGTGGACTTATTGGCAGTATGTACGAAAAAAACATTGCTGACCAAACAAGAATATTGTATGGTGGCTCGGTCAAACCAACCAACGTTGACGAGTTGATGGCCCAGCCGGATATAGACGGTGCCTTAGTTGGTGGAGCAGCACTTGATGCTGAGTCATTTGGGCGCATCATTAATTTCGAAAAGATTTAGAGAAGGACTGAATGGATACTTTACTCACAATTGCACACGTTATCGTTTGCCTGTTTTTGGTAGGCATAGTCCTGCTGCAGCACGGCAAAGGTGCTGATATCGGTGCGACCTTCGGTGGGTCCAGTCAGTCTCTTTTTGGCACAGAAGGACCTTTGCCGCTGTTGAATAAGATCACTACTGCAGCAGCAATCATCTTCATGCTGACCTCAGTCACACTTGCCTACCTTTCAACTGAAAAAAGTTCTAGTTCTGTAATGAAAAGTGTGGTAAAAGAACAACCCGCTGTTGTTGAGGAAGCAAAGCCAATGGCTCAGGAAGATAAGGTTCTGCCGGTAGCAGAGACTGTACAGGAAGCTACAGCTCCCGCAACAGAAGGCGGGCAGAAATAATTATAGGTTGCGATTTCATAGTGCCGAAGTGGTGGAACTGGTAGACACGCTATCTTGAGGGGGTAGTTGCCCACGGCAGTGCGAGTTCGATTCTCGCCTTCGGCACCATGTTATATATAGTCGGAAGTCACTGAAAAGTGGCTTTCGACTTTTTGCATATATCTCTTTTAAATGCAAAAAAAGTTCTAGTTCTGTAATGAAAAGTATGTTAAAAGAATGTCCCACAGTTACTTGTGAGAAACAAATATTTTCATAGTAGCTGCTACCTTGTAGGGTATTTGGAAGGTAGAAACAAAAAAAATCATAGTGCCGAAGTGGTGGAACTGGTAGACACGCTATCTTGAGGGGGTAGTTGCCCACGGCAGTGCGAGTTCGATTCTCGCCTTCGGCACCATGTTATATATAGCCGGAAATCATTGATTCAGTGATTTCCGGCTTTTTTTGTTTAAGTGTACGGTGTCAGGATGGTGAGTGGTTGTTTTCATCCTGTTAGTCGGTGATAGTATATTGATTATGTAAGTTGTATTGTATATACGATATAGAGAGTATATATAGTATATACTCTCTATATCGAAACGGAGGTGACGAATGAGTATCACGGTATTTGGTGGAGAAAAAGGTGGAACTGGTAAAACAACACTAGCCACAAACATTGCTGCAATGCTCACATTGCAGGGAAAGGATGTACTTCTTCTTGATACAGATAGGCAGGGTACGGCTTCCTTTTGGGCTACTGTCCGTGAAGAGGACAAGGTGGAACCACGCGTTGCCTGTGTTCAGAAATTCGGTAAAGGGCTCGCCTCTCAGGTGCGAGATCTGGCTGAGCGGTATGATGAAGTGATTGTTGATGCCGGTGGCCGTGATTCTCTTGAGTTACGATATGCTCTTGGTGTTGCTGACCAGATATACATTCCCGTACAACCGTTTCAGTTTGATATCTGGACAATACGCCAGATGGACAATCTTGTCGAAATGGCAAAAGGTCTTAATGAAGGATTGAAAGCGCATGTTATCCTGAATCGGGTTTCGACTAACCCGGTGGTACGCGAAGACCGGGATACCCGTGAGTTCATTCTTCAGGAAAAATTTGAAAATCTTGAATTGACCACATCCATGGTGCATGACCGTATAGCTTTTCGTAAAGCGGCCCGAGACGGCCTTTCCATAGTGGAATTCCGTCAGGATAGGAAAGCTGTACATGAGATGAATACACTCTATGAGGAAATCTATGGCAATTAAGAAAAAGAGTAGTCCCTTGCGGAGCGCACCAGGGATCAAAGATATTGATGCAGCTCTGGATGCTTTTGCTGAGGGAGCGGGACAGCCTGTAAGGTCTGAAGCTGAAGCTGAAACTGCAGCTGTATATTCCTGGGAAGAACCGTATGTACGTGAAGATATGATGAAGCAGGTATTGTTGAAAATGCCGGAGCCCTTGTATTTGAAACTTAAGCATATCACCAACTACAGCCCCTATAACATGACGTCGTTTATTCTGGAAAAGATTGCCCCTGAGATTGACAACGAGATCGAACGGATGACAGGTCGGCGTCCCTGAACAAATCGAGCGGTGTTTCTGAATAAACCGTAGAGTATGAAATGCCACATTGGAACTCGTGCAGACGTGAATTGAATGCTCTGCGCGACGTGTAGATACCTGACTGCATAAAGGAACCACTACAGCGGTAAAGGGTTGAGTCTCTATTCTGTGCGGGTCCTGATTTTCTCTATCTTTTAAGTCCTGATCTGGTGAAGAGAAGTATCCTTTTTCAGGCCATTCCACGAAGCATTTTTCAAGTACTCAACTCCCCTTGACTACTTGGGAATTATGGTAACTAAATTTTATCGTTTATGCAGAAATAATTATTGCCTGACTTCACTAAAATATGTACGGTTGTTTCCATCTCGATGCGCAGAAGTTGTTGGTTTGCGCCCGACCAGGCAATATTCAATTTTTTTTTGAATACATTTCTTTTCTCTCTATAATAAGAGAATCTTCATAGCGAATACAACTGAGAAAAAACTGCTACGTGTTCCCCTTGTGAGGGGGAATTGTGTGGTCAACTTGCCTTCTTTATTTATAAGGATTTATCATGATAATTCCAAAGATACTCTGTGATGATCAGGACGAACCTCCAAGCCAATCCGGAGAATATTCGGTACGCATCAATACACCTCATAACCCTGTTCATACCTTCCGTCAACGCTACTTCTCCACAGTTACAGACGAAAAATGGAACGACTGGCGTTGGCAACTCCGACACCGTATAACCAGTCTCAGCCAGCTGAAAAAAATGTTCAATCTGTCCTCCGATGAACTGAATGATTTCATGTTTCAGGAGGCACCGATGCCCGTTGCAATCACACCATATTATGCAAGCCTGATCGACCCTGATGATTCGAACCAGGCTATACGACGCGCTATGATTCCTGTAGGTGCTGAGCTTGTGGTTTCTGCGGGGGAGGCTGCAGACCCACTGGGAGAGGACGGCCATAGTCCCCTGAAAGGGATTATTCATCGCTATCCCGACCGTGTGCTCTTTCTGGTGACAGATTATTGCTCAAGCTATTGTCGTTACTGCACCCGATCCAGAATGGTTGGTAAGCGGAAAAGGGGCGGTATGAAACAGTGGCAGCAGGCCATTGATTATATCTCTGCCAATAGTGAAATACGGGACGTACTTATTTCAGGTGGAGACCCTCTGACCCTAACAGATGATCAGATTGACTGGTTACTTGGAAGACTTCGCAGGATTCCGCATGTTGAAGTGATTCGTATTGGTACCAAGGCTCCGTTTGTTCTGCCACAGAGAATTACTCCCGAGCTTGTTGCTATATTAAAGAAATATCATCCGCTCTGGATGTCTATTCACAGTATGCATCCTGATGAACTTACAGCAGAGTCACGTCAGGCTTGTACCATGCTTGCAGATGCAGGTATTCCGCTTGGAAGCCAGACCGTTCTTCTGGCAGGAATTAATGATTCTGTTGAAACTATGCGGGCACTCATGCATGGTCTTATGAAAATACGGGTTAAGCCGTATTATCTGTACCAGTGTGACCCTATTCTCGGTTCTTCACATTTCAGGACTCCTGTTTCAAAAGGCTTGGAAGTGTATCAGGGCTTGCGTGGTCATACTACTGGGTATGCTGTACCAACTTACGTCATTGATGCCCCTGGAGGCGGG
>JBFHGS010000303.1:0-5392 GCA_041582995.1 Desulfopila sp.
CGGGCTGATGCTTTGCCGAGCAGGATGGCACCGAGTACTTTATCCACTGCGTTATGGCGGCCTACATCCTCGTAAAAAACTTTCAGGCAGTTATCCTGCCACAGCCCACAGCCGTGAACGCAATGGGTATCATTACCAAGGGTTGAAAAATGCAGGGACTCGCGTATAAACCTGCGAATTTCATCGAAGGTAATTGTCGTTTCCTGCAGTGGTTCAAAGGCCCCTTCCAGCATTTCCTTGGAAATTTTGCCCGTGCCGCCGCAACCGGAGGTTATGATAACTTCTTTAGGTTCTGTGTATTCGACATCTGCATAAACTGCGATGCGTCCTTCCGGGCAAACCACCACTTCTCTTACTTCTCCAGGACTGGTGATATAGCCCTGGCCGAATAGAAAACCGGCACCAAATTCTTCGAGGCCGATGGGCAAAACCATGGATGAGCCGATGGTCTCGTCATTGAGCGCGATGGTATACGGGGTTTCAATAGCCACCTGCTCATGCTGCTCCAGTCGTGTATCCGGAGTGACGATGGTAGTGGTGCAACTCATGGTAAGTGCGGTTGGAACTGGGCGCTGGTCTGGCATAGTACCTTACTTCTTGAGGTTTTTCTTAACTGCTCAGCTAGTGTGAAGAATGTACACCCTAAAGACAGTACGTGAAGATTTCAACCAGAAATCGTAGGACAAGGCTGTAATTTTTTTCAGCAGCATCAGCATCTGTATTTTTCGAATTCTTGATTTTCAAGAGTGTTTCTACCATGTCAATTGCTTGTGGTTACCAATCGGTGGTGGATCATAAACTAAACCAATTGGTCTTGCTTTTCATTGAAATCTCCTCTATTTTTCGTATTTAAATCGTTTTTCTTCACGGTATTTCCCGCTTAGGGACGTGTCGTTCACAGATGATGGTTAAGGTGAGTGCATGGAGTATTTGTGTCGTTTGATGTTGCTCGTTTGCTGTTGTGTATTTCTTTCTGTTCCGCTTGAGCTCGCGGCTGATGTTAAAATGCCGCATCCTATAATTCTTGGGCAGTCCTGTGCTCTTACTGGACCTGCAAAGGATCTCGGTCTGGAACTTCGGGGCGGTCTTCTTGCTGCATTCTCAAAAGTAAATGATGAGGGTGGAGTCAACGGCCGTGAGATTGTGTTGTTGAGTAAGGATGACGGGTACGAGCCGGACAGGGCTATCCGCAACACTCGTGAACTGATTAAACGTGAACATGCCCTGATGCTGATTGGTGAAGTCGGTACCCCTACATCCAAAGCTGTGGTACCCATCGCAGAAGAGTACGGCATTCCATTTTTTGCGCCATTTACCGGTGCTGAACTACTCCGTGATCCGTTTCGAAAATATGTTATTAATGTACGGCCAAGTTATTTTCAGGAAATGGAACGACTTGCAAGTTATCTGATAGAGAAGAAGAATATCAATCGGATTGCCTGTTTTTACCAAAACGACAGCTATGGTTTTGCAGGGTTGCGCGGTATAGAGATAGCCCTTGAAAAAAGAGGTATGAAACTGGTTTCTACCGGTAGTTATGAGCGAAATACTGTGGCAGTAATGGGTGGTCTGCAGGAAATCTACAAGGCGGATCCGGAGGCAGTGATTCTGGTCGGGGCGTATTCAGCATGTGCCGAGTTCATTAAACTCAGTAAAACCAAGGTCGATCGGGACCTGCTGTTTTGCAATATATCTTTTGTCGGCACAGAAAGTCTCAGGGAGACTCTTGGAGGATATGGAGAGAATGTCATAGTTTCCCAGGTTGTACCGCGACCAAATGACATGAGTATTCCGCTGGTTCGCGAGTATTCCAGAGCAATGATTAAATATCAGCATGATGTTCCGCATAGTTTTACCTCACTTGAAGGCTACATAGCCGGCAAACTCTTTACCCGTATTGCTAAAGCTGTACCCGGAGCACTGACCCGTGAAAAATTTATTGATACCATGCACAGGGTTGGCCGCTTTGACCTTGGGGGACTGGTGCTGCAGTTTGGTGAAGATGATCATCAGGGACTGGATACGATCTATCTGACCAGGATTTTTCCGGAAATAGAGGAGTTGCATGAGGAAGAATAAATTCTCCGAAGGTCTCGGGCCATTTCGTGGCATAATACGTGGCCTTGTCAGTCCGGGTCCGGAAATATGGCGAATATCACTTTCGTCTGCCCCATTTTACGCCTCGATGCTGGTGATATTCGGTTTGACCCTTTTTATTGGTATTTTCTGGATGGTCAATGAGTATCAGGCATATGAAGAGAGCATAGAGAATATACGTACCAATTATAACAGTAACTATCAGCGAAGGGTTCAGGAAGAACATAGTAAAGTGATAGATTTCATAGAGTATAAACGTTCACAGACTGATCAGCAAATTGAGGATGAGATACGAGATAAGGTGCAGGCAGCCTATACCATAGCTTCACATGTCTACAGCCTCTATAAAGATGAAAAGGATGTAGAGGAACTGCGCTCAATGGTGGCTGAGGTGCTACGCCCGATTCGCTGGAACAATGGCAGAGGGTATTATTTTGCAGGTACGGTGAGTACTAAACGAATCGATATGTTTGCGGATGAACCGTGGTTTGAGGGTCGTTCTTCAACGGAATTACATCGTGTTGAAGGGGTCGATGTGCTTTCGGATATCACAAAGATTGTTCGGGAAAAAGGGGCCGGCATTTATCGCTACGATCTTAAAAAACCGCAATTCCCCGACAGTGTTTTTCCAAAAGTGGCGTTCGTGAAGTATTTTGAGCCTTTTGACTGGTTTATAGGTGCAGGTATTTATACCGAATCGATAGAGAAAAATCTGCAGGAGGATATTCTTTCACGGATTCAGTCCATGAAATTTGCCAAAGATGGTGAGGTTTTTGGTTTCAGGCAGGATGGAACGCTGATCTGCAGTCATGATGAGCGCCTTATCGGCAGGTCTGTAGAGGACTTCACCGATGATAACGGAGTTCAGTATGGGACTATGCTGCTCCATGCGGGTCGTCAGGACAAAGGTGAATTTGTACGATATCTCAGTCAGCCGACTTATGGCATTCCGCATCTGAATCTGAGTTATGTTAAGCAGTATAGGGACTGGGGCTGGGTTTTCGGAACAGCTATGTCGATGGAAGAGATGGAACTTGCTATAAGTTACGAAACGAAATCCTATCGCGATATAGCTTTTAAAAATGTCACAGTTTTCATAGTACTGTTTATTGCTGCGGTTTCAATGCTGCTGCTCATTTCATATTTTTATTCCATGAAGATCAGGCAAGGTCTCGATCTGTTTACGAATTTCTTTAGGCAGGCTACAGATTCCAAGAAAAAAATTAAAAATACCGATCTTGCTTTTTCGGAGTTCGAAGACTTGCGCATTCTTGCAAACCGTATGGTAGACGACCGTATCGAGAAAGAATTGCTGTTACGTCGTGATGAATTGCGTCTCGACACTCTACTGAAACTTGGCATGATGGAGAAGCACTCCCTGCAGGAAAAATATGATTTTGTGTTGCAGCGGATAGTGCAGATCACACGCAGTCAGGAAGGGTATCTGGTAATGGTGAACGGTGCCCAAACCCATATTACACTCTGTTCAGCTGTTATTGCAGATGCTGAGGTTGTCCAGCAGAAATCCATTGAACTTGAGCTTTCCCGATCCATAGCCAAGGGTGGTTTGGCTGGTGAGGCGGTTCGTCACGGTGGTGAAGTTATCTGTAACGATTTCGACAATTGTAATAAATCAGAAGGAATATATCCCTATTCAACCAGAATAACGCGGCATCTCGATGTGCCGGTATATAATGACGGCAAGATCGTCATGGTGGCAGGTGTTTGTAATAACAACAACGGGTATGATAATTCCGATGTACGGCAGATGAAGATGCTGCTGGAAGGCATGTGGTTACATGTGTTGAAAACCTGTTCCGAGCAGGAGATGGCACGGTTGGAGAGGCAGATAATAGCGGTAAGTGAAGAGGAACGCAGTAACATCGGGCGCGATCTGCATGATGATCTGGGCTCTCATTTAACAGGTGTTGAGCTGTTAAGTAAGGTCCTGCAACAGAAACTTGAGCAAGATGGTTCGGATAAAGCTGCCCAGGTGGCTTCTATTCGCGGGCTTATCCGAGATGCCATTGAAAAGACCCGCAGGCTGGCGCAGGGATTATATCCGGCACATGTCATTGAACATGGACTCGAAGCGGCGATTGAAGAACTTGTTAATGAGGTGGAAAATCTGTTTCGGGTGCAATGCAGCTATTCCTTTGAAGGCGACAGAGAGTGGGTGGATAATGCAGTCGCGACTCATGTATATTATATTATACGTGAAGCGGTTTTTAATGCCGCTCGTCATGGCAGTCCTGATACCATAGGTATTTTCATGCGTACTGACCCTGAGAATTTTTCTGTACGTATCGTCGATGACGGTAACGGCTTTGATGAGAGTGTAACCCGTAAGGGGTTGGGGTGTCACACCATGAAATACCGGGCGAAAGCCATAGGTGCCGAGCTGACCATCAGCTCTGAGATTGATGGCGGTACAATTATATCTATTTCAGGAGAGGTACATACCTGATGCTGATAAAAATAATGATAGTGGATGACCACCCAATATTTCGGATGGGAATGGCTGAGTTGCTGAATCAGGAAGAGGATTTTTCTGTGTGTGCTCTGGCCGAGGATATTGCCGGAGCAAGAAAAGCGATAAGTCAACATGCACCTGATATGGCAATCGTTGATATTACCCTTGCCAAAGACAATGGTCTCGATCTGGTGAAGGAGATTGCTTCCGGTTCAACCCCTATTCCTGTCCTGGTTCTCTCCATGCATGATGAGGCTGTTTGGGCAGAACGGGCAATACGTGCCGGTGCACGAGGGTATATCATGAAAAAAGAGGCCTCTGAGTCCGTGATCACTGCACTCCGGAATATCTCCAAGGGCCGAATTCATGTCAGTGAAAATATGATGGCTCTATTGCTTGAAAAAGTACATGTAAAGCCTTCGGCTCAGGGGGCACCTACAGAAGAAGTGCTCACTGACAGGGAACTTGAAGTTTTCCGCTTGATTGGTTCAGGTCTTTCAACCCGTGAAATCGCCACACGTATGAATCTTGGTGTGAAGACAATAGGAACCTATCGTGATAGAATTAAACAGAAACTCTGCATTAAAAATGCTGCAGAACTTACCCGTCGTGCAGTCCTCTGGACAGAAAACTCCCATATCGGCAAAGTCGGACCAGACCGTGTAGGGTAGTTCCTTACAAGGCGTTCTGTGTATACCCTACAAAAGAAAAGGGACTGGCCTGATTTCATGTTCCATATAACTTTTCTATAGTGCCATAGATGCATAAACCTTTGTGCAATTGGTGCGTGTAAATTCTGACTTTTTGAGATGTAAGGCTGTA
>JBFHGS010000304.1:0-5387 GCA_041582995.1 Desulfopila sp.
GGCCAAAGCGGTTAATGATGCCGCAAAATATGTGGCGACAAAAGGGCTTGCTGAAAGTTCCGCGCCTGCATTGGTACGGTTTATGACCCAGGTTGCCTCACGTTTCGGAGTGCAGGTGACAGAGAAAATAGCCGCCCAGTCCATCCCTTTGCTGGGAGCAGCGGGCGGTGCAGTGATTAACACCCTCTTCATCGATCACTTTCAGGTTATGGCCAGAGGGCATTTTATTGTTTTGCGACTGGAATCAAAGTACGGGGCGGAAGCAGTACGGGCACAGTATCTCGACCTGTAAAGAAGATAGGTGGTTCGGTAGATCATTTCTGCCTGAGTTACAGTGAGGCTGCAGTAAAAATACTCTTCACGAAATTGGTGCGATATGTTTCTCTTGCACCATGGTCATTATATCAGAAAAACTTCAGGGCATTGTTCAACGGGTTACCTATCATAATGCAGTGAACGGCTGGTCTGTTCTGCGAGTGCAGTCCTATGACAACCCGGGGGAGCAGGTTACAGTCACAGTCCATCAGACCAAGGTCTTTGCCGGAGCAACCATGGAATTTCATGGTGCCTGGTCGGTCCATCCTCAATTCGGTCGTCAGTTCAAGGCAACTGAAGCTATAGAAAAAAAGCCCGCTTCGGCGGCTGCGCTTGAAAAATATCTGGGTTCCGGCCTCATTAAAGGCGTGGGACCAAAGACTGCCAAAAAAATCGTCCAGCATTTTAAGGGTGATACTCTGCGTATTTTCGAAGAGGAGATCGGCAGGCTCACTGAAGTGCAGGGCATCGCCAGGAAGAAACTCGAATCGATCGAGGAGGCGTGGCTTGAACACAGGATGATTCGTGATGTTATGATCTTTTTGCAGGGACATGGCATTTCAACGCTTTTTGCTGTTCGTATTTTTAAAAAATACGGCGACAAGGCAATCGAGATGGTGAGCCAGGATCCTTACCGGCTGGCAAATGATTTTTACGGAATAGGTTTTTTCTCTGCTGATAAGGTGGCACTCAGTATCGGTCTGGCACCGGATAGCGATGAACGGCTTGTCGCTGCAGTACGGCATGTGCTTTCAGCCAGCCGCGAGCAGGGGCACTGTTATCTCACCAAGGAACAGATACGTGTGCAAGTGGAGCAATTGCTCGAGCTTGAACTTGGGGAGCGGCTTGGGGGCATACTCTCCATGATGGAAAAGGAGAATCATCTCAGGGTTCGTTTGCTGCCTGGTAACGATGGTTTGCAGGAAATATGTTATTATTCCAAGTCACTGTATTATGATGAGGAGACGGTGGCGCAGAAACTAAATAGTTTCCGCGTGCCGCTTGATATTGATACCAGTCAGGCCAAGGTCTGGATTGAGAAGTATTGCAGCAAACAACAGATCCAGCTGAGTGAAGAGCAGGCAAAAGCTGTCGGGCAGGTTGTGCGGCACAGGTTTTCTGTTTTGACCGGTGGTCCCGGTTGCGGTAAGACCACCACCACTCTTGTGATTGTACGATTGCTGGAGGCTATGCATTGTAAGGTGCTGCTGGCTGCGCCGACAGGGCGGGCAGCGCAGCGTATGGGAGAAGTCATCGGAAGAGAGGCCAAAACTCTGCATCGTTTGCTGGAATGGCAGGGGGGGGCTTTTGTAAGAAATGAGGACCAGCCGCTGAATGCTGATTTCCTCATTGTTGATGAATGTTCGATGCTCGATATTTCCCTAACTGCTTCATTGCTGAAGGCTGTCCCGAACGGCTGTCAGGTGCTGTTTATAGGTGATGCTGACCAGCTGCCTTCTGTCGGGGCCGGTAATGTACTGCATGATATTATCGGTTCAGGTGCATTACCCTGTTTTCGACTGACCCAGGTTTTTCGGCAGGCGAAGGAATCACAGATTATCGGTTTTGCGCACGATATCAATCACGGAGAGACACCGAAGATAGAGTCTCCGTTCAAGCGGCCTGAAGTGTGGAAGAACGGCACAGATTGCCTGTTTCTCGATTCGGATGAACCAACTCAAGAGCAGATGGATTTTATATCGAAGGTAAAGCGCACGTTTAATCTGCAGGTTCCGCAGCTTGAAGGACTTTCAACTGGAGATACCCCGTATGAGTTCCGTACCGGGGAAGCGATCAGTTCATCGTATGAGAAAGAATTTATGGTACCGCCAAAATTCCAGCATGTTGATCTGCAGCGGGTGGTACAGGCGGATGGTGCCATAAACGAATTGAAGGCGGTATTGAAAAAGATACACCCATGGTCAACGCTTCATTACGGCCTGGCAGCGGTTGAAACTGTGGTGAAACTCTATCTGGACTGGATTCCGAAATATTATGGTCGGGAGAGTGAAATTCAAATTCTCTCGCCGATGACTCGAGGCAGCCTCGGCACAGCTAATCTTAACAAGGTCATTCAGCAGGCAGCTAATCCGCCTCGCGATGACAAGCCTCAGTTACAGGTCGGGGAACGGATATTCCGAGTGGGGGATCGGGTTATTCATCGACGTAATAATTATGATTTGGCGGTATTTAACGGTGATATCGGAGCTATACGTCATATTGATACCGTTAATCTGACCTGTGTTATTGCATTTTTTCCGGATGGCAGGGAGGTGGAATATCAGAGAGATGATATTATGGAACTGGATCTTGCCTACGCCATCACCATTCATAAATCACAGGGCAGTGAATTTAAGGCTGTTATACTGCCGGTGCTTACCCAGCACTTCAAGATGCTGTATCGTAATCTGATATATACCGGGCTTACCCGTGCTCGTGAACTTGCTGTGTTTGTAGGAACCCGGAGGGCAATGGCTATGGCAATACGGCAACAGGACACCAGTAAGCGACAAACTGCACTGGAGATCCTGTTGCGTGACTTTTCCACGACATCAAGCTGAATTACCTGATGAGTAAAGTCGTGTTCAGTGCTTTGCCCCCTGTATTAAGCGGACAGCCTGCTGGCTGAGAATAGCCACCCGATTGGCAAACCATGTCCTGTTATCCGGGTCTTCAACACTTGTCTGACGCCACTTATTCAGGGGAGACTCCTGATCATCACATAATCCCCCACGTTCTGATTTCCAGAGCGGATCACAATCATTACAGGAACCACCAGCAGTATGACACATGGGGCAGGATTTCGGCCAGGGAGCATCGAGTCGTGCTACGTGAGTCATATAGTAGTCCTGATTATGGGCCGGGTGAGCACTGAGCCATGTCCACATTTTTTGAAAGGCCTGCAGTTCGATAAGAGTTGCCATAGTGAATTCTCCTCGTGCTGTTGGTGCAGGCAGTGTCCATGTTGACAGGTGACAGCTGCTTGCACCATGAAGTGGTTATATACCACATTGCAATAATCATGCTCAGAATACGATTTGGGCTGTAGTGTATATCTCCTAATATTCCGATATTACAAGAGTATTACATTGTGGTACTTCTGCGTTATCCGGAATTCTGGAATTTCTCTTCCGTTAGTGCGGAAAAATCAGGAGCAGATGTTTTTAGCGACTTCCCTTGAGTCGTATCTCGAGTTGCGATAGGCTAGATATTGAAGCAAGAGTAAATATTGACCGGCCTGAACGTGGGTGCTGATGTCCGGGACAATAACGTTGTGTGTTTTAACGGAATAAACATGGATCAAACCAACGAAGTTTTCAGCGAAGATTATGAGCTCCTGAAAGAGAAAATAAAGTATTATCCTGCAATTACAGTAGTTTCTGTTGATAGTGTTCCGCCTGGGATGTATGTGGTTGAATACCGGATTTCAGGTTATGTGTATGATAAAGATGGAAATACTCTGGTGGGCAGAAGGCACAGGATTGAGATAAATCTGCCTTTCGGCTATCCACATTTTCCTCCAACTGTTAAACCACTTACCCGTATATATCATCCGGACGTGGATGAACAGGCCGTACGTATTGCCGAGTACTGGCAGAGTAACCCGTCTCTGGCGGATCTGGTTGTTCATATTGGCCATATGATTCGTGGTGAAGTGTTCAGTTCTACAGGGGCATTTAATCAGGAAGCGGCAGAATGGTATGTGGATAACAAGGAAAAACTTCCCCTGGCTGATCTTGAGTATCTTCAGAATCCTGACAGCCTGTCGTCGTCTAAAGAGTTTGGTGGTGGCCTGCCCTATAAACTGATTGTGAGTGTCATTCTTGGTATACTTTTGATTGCAGGCAGTTGGCTGCTCTATAGAGATAAGCAGTTGTTCGCTGATACTGACCGGAGTTATGAGCAGATACAGCAATTGATGGCGGAACGTCAATTTCAGCAGGCAAAGGATGCAGGTGCCGAGGCGCTGGAATCGTTGAAAAGTACAATTATTCTCAGATCAGCCCGGGATGATCGTGTCGTCAGGTTTCAGGATCTGCTATCCTCGAGAAACCTGCTTGAAGGGTTACAGGGGAGGATTGAATATAAAGGAGATTATATTGCGATCAGTTCTGCAGATGCACTCATGAAAGTGGATCAACTGCTTAGTAGTGCAGATGAATCTGTGCAGGCAGGTGATTGGGCAGGTGCGAAGAGAGTGTTTGCAGAAGCTGCTGATCTGGCTACCGCCAATGGGTTTAAAGCAGCGGCAGATGATATACGGCGGGTTTCTGCAGGGAAGTTGCTGGATGCCTATCTTGACCGTGCCAACGCAGGATATAGTGCGAAGAGATGGCAGGAGTCAGCAGAACTTTATGGTGAAGCGGTTGCCACCATCACAGATGAGCGGCAGTATCTACCTCCTGATGCAGTTGCGAGTCTTGGGAAGATCGAAACGCTGAAAATACTGGCAATGGTCAATTCACAGAAGGAAGACGCTGAGAGTGCAGAAAAAAATAATAACTTCAAACGTGCTGTGGAGCATTATCGGAGTATTTCGATACTCATCAGCAGCAGTGAATATGCAACCGATCCGGTTTTGAGACAAATTCTGTCGGAGTCGCAGCGCCAGGCCGAAAGAGTCCAGGAAAGAGCGTTTATCTCTGCAGGAACAGATTATCTGCTGGAACATTACAAAGAAATTTTTAAAAAACATTATCCAGGTGTGCACGGGCCTGCATTGCAGTCACCGCGGGTGAAGTTCATCCGGCGTGCCGGTGGCAATCTGGTGTTTCTTATGTCCTGTATCGAATTGATTAAACGAAATTCCAACGAATTTCTCTTATATTATCAATATGACCCGGTTTCGGGTAATTGGAATATTTATCAGGAACGCAAATAGCTATGGCGAAGAGATGCTGTTGTCTGGTAGAGGAAAATAGTGGCAGCAGCATTGTTACACTGGCGAAGCCGTGAAGATATTGCAAAATTCCGGATGGAGGAAATATCATGAGTGCGACATCGGACTTTCTTTACAACGTCGCAGCAATACAGGATGATTTGCGGACTGTTGTAGATGTGGCTGACGCGAA
>JBFHGS010000305.1:0-5340 GCA_041582995.1 Desulfopila sp.
TATTTCTGATAATTCCTTTTTCTCAGTAAGAATGGTGAGATGTACGGAATACACAACGATTTATGGTGCGTCAATATTGGTGATAAAGACACACAGCTTTGTATACACTTTTCAGCTCAACAATATTGCTGAGAAAAAGAGCAATCAGATACAGATTTATCCGAGCGGAAAAACGAGAGATTAGCAGGATGCAGTTTCGATAGGCTTAGAGAGTGTGAAAGCATTTATAAGAAAATATCAATCGACGGATCTGCTTGTTTGCTCGTGATATATTCGATAAATGTACGGTAATCGATGAATGGTTAACGTTACTCAAAATTTCTGGTGAGACTGGCAATGTTGGTGTTGCTGATATAGCCACGAACTCCTAACGCTATTTGATGAGCAAGGGTGTTGATAAAAGCAGGAGATTGCAGATTTCGAGCATCATCTTCATTACTGATAAAAGCAATTTCGAGTAAAATTGCAGGCATCTGAGCTCCAATTAATACATAAAAAGGAGCCTGTTTAACTCCAAGATTCCGAATAGAGCCAAAAGTGTTGTTGTCTAAGCCAGCAAGTATGGAGCTATGAACTTGTTTTGCAAGACGGGATGACTCATTAATCTTTGAATTTTTGAGAATATCAGAAAGTATATCCTGCAAATCGCTCATCTGATGTGTCGATGTCGAGTTCTCTCTGGCTGCTACCCTCATCGCTTCAGCGTTGGTACTGAGGTTGAGGTAATAGGTTTCAATTCCACGAACTTTTGCTGAAGTATGTGCATTGATATGCAAAGAAAGGAAGAGATCTGCATTTTGCGTATTTGCTATTGCTGTTCGCTCTTCAAGAGAAATGTATGTGTCATCAGTTCGGGTAAGAAGAACTTCACATCCCAATTCTTTTTCAAGGATAGGTTTAAGTTGTTTGGCAAGCTTAAGGACGATATCTTTCTCTTCAAGCCCATTAGCAATCGCTCCAGGGTCTTTTCCGCCATGGCCTGGATCGAGAACTATTTTTTTCACACCAAGACCGAGTTGCTGGGCTAAAGAAAGCTCTTCTGTGTCGGAGGCAGTAACTTTTGCTTTGTTATCTTTTCTACCGATTTTGCGAACATTGGTTGCAAATTTCTTCTGGTCAGAGAGTATTACGGGGTCGGTAGTGGTCGATGTGTTACTTGAGGATATACGTGGGCCATTGGGAGATGGGATTGTAGACTGAGTTAGCTTATCTGAGTGTGGTTCTCCCCTTACGTCAATAACAACCCGAAAAGGGTCGGGAAGACTATAAATTTTATAACTGCCAATACTCTCGATATCGAGAACGACGCGAACAGTGTCTTTACTGAATTGTCCAGTTCGTATTTGTTTAAGCAGGCCATCTTCGATTGGTACCGGTGCACGGTATTGTGGCTCTATATAGCTTTCCTGAAAATCGATATAGAGTCTTCGCGGTGTGTCGTGTGTTTCCTGAAGGAGTTCCTCTCGAAACTTAACAGGACCTGAGGCCATAATAACTACCCGGGTATAATCATCTGAGGACCAGTATTTAACCGGAAGCACGTAGTTGAGTTTGCTAAGTAGGGAACTGCCAACCATCGCCTCTGGTAAGGCAATATCATGGTCTTTTGATAGTTGCTTCATCATGTCAGCAGCAAGTGGATGCATGTCTCCGTTCGGATAATTAGTTACCACTTTACTAAAATTTTCAGCAGCTTTCAGCGTGTCCTTTTTTTCCGAGAGATAAATAAGACCAAGGGCATAGTAGGAATCGTCAGCAAGTCTATGGTCGGGAAAGAGTCGGGCTGTATCTTTATAGTAGCTAATTGATTCGTTAAGGTCGCCTTCTTTATGAAAAGAGAAATACATCTTGTGATAGAGTCGTCCAAGCATAAAAAGACACGCTGCAGCCTGAGGGGATTTGGGTTCTGCAAGGTAGATTCGCCTGAAATTCTGGGCACCCTTGGCCCAGTTTTCTCTTTGAGATGAGATTGTATCGTTGGTAAGAAGCTGGTTAAAATAAAATTTCGCCTGATTATACCTCTGTTCAACCGGGGGGAGCTGCTCCTCGGATTCAGTCTTTAGAGCAGAAGCAGGCAAAGAGCAACCAAGTAAAAAGATACAGCAAAATGTGAAAATGCTGAAAAGATAAACGAATGAGTGTGGTCTGCCTGTAATCACTGCAGTTATATGTGCCGAAAAAAGGTTAGCAGGAGCATATCTGTCTGGTTGCCATAAGTCTTGTAAACATGAGACGAGTATACAAAAAAGCGTGTTGTATGGCAAACAAAAGGCAGGCAATGAACAGGTATCTGTGCATTGCCTCGTATTGCATGCATATGGTTCCGAATATGACTGCGGTACTTATTTATACTCAAGGTTAATCAAGTAGCGATTTTAAAGTGTAAATTGTCTCAAGTGCTTGGCGAGGAGTTAAGTCATCGATATCCAGGGCAAGCAACAGGTCTCTAACCGGATTCGCCGGTGGAGTAAAGAGAGAGAGCTGGTCAGGATGAGAGCGTCGCTTCCCTTTTTTACCGGTCTTTGTTTTGGCAATTGCTGGTTGACCTGTCTGGTCAAACTCACCTTGTTCTATATTTTTCAATATTTCTCCGGCTCTTGTAACTACATGGTCAGGGACTCCAGCGAGGCTGGCTACCTGAATTCCATAACTGCGATTAGCACCACCTTCTACAAGTTTGTGGAGAAATATTATTGTGTTATTCCACTCGCTAACTGCGATAGAATAATTTTGAACCCTATCCTGAGTTCTGGCGAGGTCAGTAAGTTCATGATAATGAGTTGCAAACATGGTTTTTACACCCTTATCATTTTTTTGGACGAGGTCTTCAGCTACAGCCCAGGCAATCGACAAGCCGTCATATGTCGAAGTTCCTCTGCCAATTTCGTCAAGAATAACAAGACTCATTGGGGTTGCATTGTTTAAAATATTTGCTGTTTCGCTCATCTCAACCATAAAAGTGGATTGACCACGGCGAAGGTCGTCCATTGCCCCGACTCTGGTAAAAATTTTGTCGACTATACCAATCTGAGCTTCTGCCGCGGGAACAAAACTACCCATTTGAGCCATCAGTACAATAAGAGCAGTTTGGCGCAGAACTGTCGATTTTCCAGCCATGTTCGGACCGGTAATGATAAGCAACTGCTGTGTATCCTGATCAAGATGGACGTCATTGGGAACAAACTTACCAGCTGGAAGAGACCTTTCTATAACAGGATGTCTTCCTTCTTTGATGGAAATAGTGTCATTTTCTGAGATTGAAGGTTGTCTATAGTTGTACCGTTGAGCGCATTCCGCGAGGGAGCAGAGAAAATCCAAACTGGCAAGGGATTGCGCAGTTTTGAGTATTCGTCGGCTTTCGGCAGCGAGCTGGCTACGTATGGCAGTAAAAAGCTCATATTCAAGTTCCAGTCTCCGATCCTGAGCTCCAAGAACTTTGCTTTCAAATTCCTTCAGCTCCGGAGTAATGAATCGCTCAGCATTCACGAGGGTCTGCTTGCGAATGTAGTGTTCTGGCACCTTTTCGGAGTGTAGTTTACTCATCTCGAAGTAATAACCAAAAACCTTGTTGAATCCGACTTTAAGTTTAGTTATGCCAGTAGCTTCACGCTCAGTTCGTTCGAGTTGTAGTATCGTCTGCTTGCCATCCCTTTGAATTGAAATAAGCTCGTCAAGTTCACTGTTGTACCCTTCTTTGATAAGATTTCCATCTCTCAGGGTGATCGGAGCCTCAGTATTAACGGCTTCATCAAGCAGTGTATAGAGATCAGTAAGCTGGTCGAGTTCTTCTGAAATTGACTGCAGTTTCGGAATATTGCATTGACCTGCAAGTTGGTGAATGGCAGGCAGTTGGCCGAGTGACTGTTTCATTGCGAGCATGTCACGTCCATTGCCAGAACCAAGGATCATACGGCTGGTGAGACGTTCCATGTCATAGACAGTATCGAGAAGCTCCCTCAGTTTTTTGCGAACATCAGAATTTTTATACAGGTGGCTGACCGCCTGTAATCGAAGGTTGATGCGGTGTGTTTCACGAAGTGGAAATAGAAGGTTATGTTTGAGCATACGTGCGCCCATTGGCGTACAAGTATGATCGAGAACTGAAAGAAGAGATCCTTCGCGTTTACCACCTATAATTGTCTGCGTCAACTCGAGGTTCCGACGGGATGAATCGTCAATTTGCAGTATAGCCTCGAGGTCCAGAGGAGTAAGTTGGGCTATATGGTCTATGGCGGCTTTTTGTGTTTCAAGGATGTAATCGAGCAGTACACCAGCGGCGATTACTCCCTGTGTGAAACCGCTACAACCGAAACCATCGAGAGTCGTAACGCTAAAATGTTCATGTAGAAGAGCTTCAAGTGATGGTTGATGGAAAAGTGAAGCTGAGCGTTGAGTTATGCATACGCCGGGAAGAAGAATTTGAACATCATCAAGTAGTGGCTGAAGAGTTTCAACATCTTTGCTACTCACGAGTATTTCAGAAGGGGTAAGCCTGGTAAGTTGGTCAAGAATTGTGTCGCCGGTAGTTTGGGCATCATAAAATTCGCCGGTAAGGAATTCTCCTGTGCTGGCATCAAGAAAACTCATTCCATAAAGGAGTCGACCTGAGTGCTCTTTTCTGGTGAGTGCGCAGACATAATTGTTACTCTTATCATCAAGCAACCCATCGTCTGTGACAACTCCGGGTGAAATAATGCGAATGACTTCACGTTTAACAATTCCTTTGGCTTCGGCAGGGTTTTCAACCTGTTCGCATATCGCAACTCTGCGACCTGCTTTTACAAGCTTTGCAAGGTAGGCCTGAGCAGCATGAAATGGAATTCCGCACATAGGAACTTTGTGAGCGTCATTTTTGCTGTTTCGAGAAGTGAGCGTAATGCCGAGTATTTTAGATGCAACTTCAGCGTCATCAAAAAACATTTCATAGAAATCACCCATCCTGTAGAAAAGGATAGCATCCTTATGCTGCTCCTTGATTTCAAGATATTGCTGAAGCATCGGGGTAAGTTTTAGTGTAGCAGTCATACAGATAACTTTCTATGTGAAGGTGAGTAAATGAGAGGAAGAGTTCGCCTGAGTATTGAGATGTCTGCAGCGCAGAAACATCTTAGCCCGTGGGAAGGTCACAGAGATATAGATGCTATTACCGGGGACGGTCAAGTTCATGAATAGCAGCCTGCAATCCGGTATCTTTGACAGTGAGCAAAGCGAACGTTCCAGGTGCCCCATATCGGCCTGTCGATTGGAAACTACCAGGGTTAATCATAAGTGTTGAGCCTAACCTGTGACATTTGGGAATATGCGTATGACCGTAAATAATGCAATCAGCCAGGGGGAAGA
>JBFHGS010000306.1:0-5330 GCA_041582995.1 Desulfopila sp.
CAGACACTGCAGCCTATGCGGATTGTGGATGTACGCGAAGATGGCATTGCCGTTGACTGTAATCATCCGCTTGCCGGGGCACCGTTACTTATCAGGGTGACTGTAGAAGACGTCAGTAACCATTTGAAGGAGCGGGGTGGCAGATGTGCTGATTGGGTTGAAGATGCGTTGGCGGATGGTCCCGGCATGCAGCGAATACGTGACCATGTGCATACAGATTATTCTGAAACAGACGCTTTTGAGCGTCGTGATGAGCAGCAAGATAGCGATTTTTATTACAAGCCCCGCATGGTCAGCCATATCGACAGTCAGGCACAGAAGCATCTGTTGTCTCATGTCACCGGTCTGATAAACGCTGACATGAAAGTGCTTGATTTGATGAGCAGTTTACAGTCACATCTGCCGCAAGGGGTTACGGCCACAGGTCTTGGCATGAATGGTGAAGAAATGCAAGCCAATGACAGACTCACGGAGTGGATAATCCATGACCTGAATGCCAATCAGATATTACCTTTTTCTGACGCAGCCTTTGATGCCGTTTGCTGCCATCTCTCTTTTGAGTATTTGCTGCATCCTCAAAAAATAATGGCGGAGACTGCAAGAGTATTAAAACAAGGTGGTCTCTGTATTATCAGTTTTTCTAACCGTTGGTTTCCGGAAAAAGTGACGAAGATCTGGCAGCAGTTGCATGATTTTGAACGTATGGGTTACGTGATGGGGAGCATGAGAGAGCATTTTGGTGATTTCAACACTGTCAGTTATCGTAACTGGCTGCGTCCGGAAGATGATACACACTATTTCGAGTTGCGACGCAGCGATCCTCTCTATATTGTAACTGGTCACAAGATGTAGAGAGGAGATACATACTGGAAAAGTAACCCGGGCAACGAACTCTATCGCCTTGCTTCAGGGATTGAAGGGTATTTTCGCAATTATGCAAGTTCGACACGGTTGCGTCCATTTTCCTTTGCTTTGTACAAGGCCTTGTCTGCCCGCAGTATGAGATCGTCTTTACTTTCCCCTGGAAGATAACAGGCGATTCCGAAACTGGCTGTTTGCGTGAGTACTTTCACAAAAGACGTTTTACTTATGTGTTGTCGAAGATTTTCGGCTTGAACTGCGGCGCCTGTAATATCATTTTCCAGGCATAGGATGAGAAACTCTTCTCCGCCCCAGCGGCCGACGATGTCACTTTCACGGGTTTCTGTCAGGAGGATATGAGCAATTTTTTGTAATACTTTGTCTCCCGCCTGATGACCGTGAACATCATTGACGAGCTTGAAATGATCGATATCGATGAGGAGGACGGAGAGATTATGATTATATCTCCGTTGGCGTCGTATTTCCTCTTCGAGTCTTTCCTCGATATACCGCCGGTTATATAGGCCTGTCAGCGCATCGGTGATGGCAATTTTTTCAAGCTGCTTGCTTTTGATCTCCAACTCGTCGTGGGCTGATGCCAACTGCTTGTTGAGGCGCATGAGTTGCCAGTTCCAGATAAGAACGATCGTCATTACTATTCCGATTGCACCGATAATTTTCCACATAAGTGAATAGTCAAAACGGTGTTCAAATGTAAGCGATACCCATTTCTGGTTTACTGTTTCAATATCCTGTAAGGGTATTGTCCTGGCGACCTTGCTCATAATGGAGTGCAGTTGAATATTATCCTTCTGAACGCCAATCCGGATTATATCTTTCATGCCCGAATATCCGGCAACTTTAAGGTCGTTTAAACCCATATGCCGAATGTGAAAAGTTGCGGCCGGGAGAGACAATACCGCCGCATCGACTTCTCCTGAAGCAAGCTGTAGAAGACATTGTTGCGTGTTGGGCAGGCGAATCAGATCAATTTTTGGGAAGTTTCTGGTTACCAGGTCTCCAGTGAACACTTCTGCCGGGATAGCTACACGTCGCCCCGAGAGGTCACCAAGATTACCAATAAATCCTTCCTGCTCTCTGGTGATAATTGCTATCTCATAGGTGAGATAGGGACTTGTGTAATCTAAAAAGCTTTTGCGTTCTGCCGTCTGGTTAATCATCGGCAGAATATCGCATGTTCCATTTTTTATCTGCGAGAGCGATTCTGCAAGGGAAGCAGTGGGAACCAGGGTAAAAGAAATATCGAGCTGTTCAGAAAACATCTCTATGAAATCTGAAGACATTCCGGTTAACTGGCCATTGTCGATTGCCTCGAATGGCATGTTGTCAGGCGAAATGCAGTAGGCAATTGAGCTTTTTGCCAGCAGGAAATTTTTTTCAGCAGGGGTAAGGCCTATATCCTCACTGCCGATCTGTCTCCCTTCCCGGCTGAACCACTTCTGAACGAGACTGTCCAATTCATCAGGCTGGATCGTTGCCAGAGCTTTGTCGAGGATACTGAACAGGAGTGGTTTGTCGTGCAGGACAGCAAAGTGCATGGATGAGGTGCGTTGTAACTCTTCATTTTCAATCCATTTAGAGAGCTTCAGGTCATGAAAACCAAACTTTTTCATGAAATATGCCGCTATTCCCTCTTGTTCAAGGGTCGCAAATACTTTTCCCTGATCTACATATTCAAGAGCCTGCCTGGAGCTTTCCACTTCGATAATGTGAATGCCGGGATAGTTTTTATGGAAGAACTGAATTGATGACCAGCCTTGGGGTAGAGCAATGATTTTTCCTTCCAGATCATCTAATTGATTGGTCTCATCTGTATCGCTGCGCAGTATCAAAACATTCTTACTGTGGTAATACGGGGGGGAAAAGAATGCTTTTTCTAACCTTTCCGGAGTGGCACTGAGGGAGTGTAATACATCTATTTTCCCATCAAAGAACATTTGTACCAGTTCATCCCAGGTGTAGCCGTTGATGTAGGTAAAGCTGAAGCCGGCCCTTTCCGCAATGAGATTCATCAGGTCAATTCCAAATCCCTGTGGCTTTCCAGAAACAGTAAAGTCAAAAGGAGGCCAGTCGAATTCGTTTGAGACAGTGACTTCCGGATGGTCCGCGAGCCATTGGCGCTCCTGAGGGCTAAGATTGAGAAATGAGGTGGCGTCAGTGATGGTGTGCGGTGTAATTGACTCTACAGGCTTTTGATTAGTCTGCAGCGCTAAACACGAATGTACTACGCTGAGTGTGCAAAGGAGACAACAGCAAGCAAGAGCCGACCGGATGAAAAGAAGCCTGAGATGGAGTAATAATATCAGCAAGGTTATGAATCTTTTGAGTATCAGTAAAGGGAAAATGAAAATACCATCTCACACCATACCTCTTTCTCCGGAAAGGTTCAAAAGAATAGATTATAGCGCTCAGATACGAAAGGCATGTGTAGCAGGCGGATATCCTGAGAGTTGAGTATCTGAGTATGGTCAGGTTGAGAGCAGATATTTCATCAGCATTCCGACACACATTGTGACAACAAGAAAGCGTAGATATTTAGGATTGATCTTATAGAGACAATGTGAACCAGCCCAGGCGCCAAGCATTTGGCCTGCCATCATTAATATGCCTGCGAGCCATACGATTTTCCCTGTGATAAGGAATACAAATAAGGCAGCTATATTGGTGGAAAAGTTGAGCGTCTTGGCGATAGCTGTTGATTCGATCAGGCCGTGGCCTCTGAGAGAGACTCCGGCAACTGCGAAAAATGAGCCGGTTCCGGGGCCAAACATGCCATCATACCAGCCAATCACCGGAACTATATATCTCTGATACGTTCGCAGTGAGAGCTTTGGGTCCGTCCGGTTTTCTTTAGGTAATGGAGAAAACAGAAAATAAATCGCTATAAATAACAGTACGGAGGGGACCACAAATGTGAGAATATCTGTGTTGACGAACTGCACGGCGATTGTCCCGAGTGTCGAGCCGATAAAAGCGGATAACATAAGAAACCTCACATCATGCCATTGAACCCTTCTTTTTCTGAGCATCATTAAGGTTGCTGTTGCCGTCCCCATACTTCCCTGCAGTTTATTGGTGCCAAGTGCATATAGAGGAGGGACTCCCGAGAGAATAAGGGCTGGCAGGGCAATGAGTCCACCACCACCGGCAAGAGTGTCGAGCAGACCTGCGATTGTGGCGATAACAAACAGAAACAGCAGTATCTCGAAGGAAAAACCTGAAAGTTCCACAAATCCTCTTCTGGGTATAGGTATGGTTGATAGGGAGTTTAGCAAAGAGACAGGAGTAATTGGAAAAATATAAAGATAATGTCAAGGCATTAGTAACCTGTCGTTAATTTATTCTGTCATGCAGGTACAAGAACTATTTATGGTCTACGAAGGGTGATAATCGTGATCTCACCGGGACAGTTAAACCGTACGGGAATGCTTGACGGACCTGCTCCACGGCTTGTATAGCCTTGCATGTTCAGATGTTTCCAATCGCCTGATGCTGTATGTCGCGGAGCCCGGCTATTGGTAATGATGGGTGACCCGTCAGAGAGGCAGATCTGGCCGCCGTGGGTATGGCCGCAAAGGTAGAGGTCGCTGCCCAACTTTGCAGCGTCCTGAAACGCTTCCGGCGAGTGGGCCAGGAAAATCGAAAAATGGTCGGGGTCGACATCTGTCGTGGCCTGTCCCGCATCATGCAATTTGTAATAGTGAGGATCATCGACTCCGATGATCCATATTTTTGTTCCATCACGTTCAAGATGTACAGCATCGTTAACCAGCATGACGATGCCGGTGTCCTCGAGTTCGGGCAGCATTTCTATACAGTCATGATTGCCGAGAACTCCAAATGTTCCATGCGGAACCAGAATACAGTCCATGACTTTTTTCAGCTGAGCGATGCTTTCTGAAGTTTCTCCGTAGGTTTTCATGCGAATGTCTCCTCCTATGAGGCAGAGATCCGCTTCGGTATCCTTTAGCACTTCCTGAACTTTTTCTGTGATATTACGCAATCCATCGAGATGCAGGTCTGTGAGGAAGAGAATACGGAAACCATCAAATGGAGCGGGAAGTGTTTGAAAGGTGTATTCTTTTTCTTCCAGGATAATGCGTAAGGCGTTCTTTTCACCTTTGGCATACAGGCCGGTGATTTTAAAGAACCAGGTGAGAATTATCTGATCCGAGAGGAAACTGGTGAGGTTGAACCAGACCTGCCATTTTGCAAGGGGGGTGTGACATGCTTTCCATTCACGGAATCTCACGCCTGACTGTATAGTTCGCGGATAATCAGGTGGTGTTGGACGACTGGTAACATAGGTCCAGATCCGGGAAGCTATATGGGCAATTAGGATAAAGAAAAGCAGAATCGAGATATTCTGAAGGATATTAAGTGAGAGATAGAGATTAAGGAATGCCAGAGGAAAGAGAGCCTCAAAGAGCTGGTCCAGAATGACAATA
>JBFHGS010000307.1:0-5326 GCA_041582995.1 Desulfopila sp.
AGCAACTCTTCAGCTCCTGTTCTGGAAGCCGCCTCATTGAGTGTATCTGTACTTCCGACAACCGTGTACCCATGAATCTTCAATCCATGTTTTTGCGGGTCATCATCCACCAATCCAACGATTTCATAAGGAACACGAAGGTTATCACGAATCTCACGGATAACTTTTTCTGCAGCGGCTCCAGCACCAACAAGCATCAGTCGCTTTGGCCGCTTCTTCGGTTCTGTATTAACCTTGAACCAGGCGAGCAATTCACTGCTTTGCATCACAAACCGAATAGTTCCTCGATGTGTGCTTATCAACAGAAAACAGAACACCCCATCCAGGAAGAATACCGATCGGGAAAATCCTGTAAACCGGTTCATATACAGTACCGTCATAATGATGATTCCTGAGGATACGGCCACTGCTTTAGCAATACTTATCAAATCTGTAATACTTGTATATCGCCACATACCGCGATAAAGCCCAAAGCAATAGAAAACCGGGATCTTCACAACTACTAATAGTGGCAAGATACCAGCACCACGTTGCAGACTACCAAATACTTCAAAATCAAAACGCACTGCATATGCCAATATATGTGCCAGAACAATCAACGTGATATCAAATAGCAGAACAATCCAGAAATTCGATCTCACTGCGAGATTTCGCATGATTCTGGGCTGTTCAATTAAAGCAGTTACAAATGAAGTTCTCATGAATTCATATCCTGTTCTACTGCTTAAGCCATTATGGTCAGACTGTTAGTATCAACTCTAAATGTGCTGCGACCAACACTTCATTATCCGTTAAAAGTGTACTCCAACTCCTTGATACGAAGAGCATCTCCAACTTCTCGCAGGATAAACTTTATCGGGCCCGACCCTGTCCGCTGTTTGCCATTTTTATAGTCAAGGTACACTCTGAATCTACCGGTAAGTTCAAACTCACCGTCATTCTCTATTCGCCGTATAATTTGCAAATGTAACGCTAGGGAGGATGTACTCTCAAAAAGATCGGTATAAACAGCCATCATCTTGATAAACGGTTCACCGTTTTCTATCGCATTAACTTCGAAAAACCTGGAGAAGAGTATAATATTACGTTCTTCGTATGCTGCATTATAGTCTCTCAAGAATGCATCAATACGTTCCTGCAAGCTATCGTCGTTGTTGGCAGTCACGGTAGAAACTACCTGTGCTACCGGTGGAATACTTTCCTGCATAATGTGTTGATCTGGTGATTTTGTAGCACGTTTATACTCATGCGGTTCAACTGGTAATGGTGCAATCGGCTTTCGTTCAGCCACTGTCTCTGCTATTTCCTTTGCCTGCTGGAGATCTGTTTTCAGGTCATTCAGCACTGCCTTCTCTGCTTTTGGTGTATTCTGGCTTACGGCCTTTGGTTTCTCAAATTTAACTGGCAATTTTTGCGGCGTTATAGCCCTATCTTTCTCATTGTGAACATCCTCAGCAGAAACCGATACGACCTGGACTTCGTTCAAAGTTGTGGGTACCGCTGGTTGTGGCTCTATTGCTTCAGTAGAGTGAACCAATGTAGCAACACGTGTATTCTCCTGTTCCTGGATTTCCACAAATTCCTGTTGTACTCCCTGGTTTACTGCTAAAGAAATCTCTTTTTCCGTATTCTCTTCGCCACTTATCTTGCTTAACCCGACATTCTCATATTGAGACCCAGCAGTTCGTACATCTGTCGTATCATCCTCCACCGCCTGAGTTTCATTCTCTTCTTTTTGTTGATATGTAATCTCTCTCAATTGGTTAGAAGGCGGAGAAACTGTTTCTGCACTCTTTACCTGCACACTCTTTGTTGTAACTACAACTGGTATCGTCTGATATCCGCGTCCCTGTTGCAAACCGTGAAGCATCACCCGCTTTCTGTAGTTCACTGATGTTACTGTAATTACCACAATTGCAACTACGACCCCGGCCATCAACAGTACCCAGAACCATTTCTTCTGTTCCGATGAGACATAATGCTTCCCGGAAGTACGCCATTGCTGGCTCGAATGTCCATGATCCTTTTCGATAGTGCTATTTATCGACTCCTGCAGTGCCTGGTATGCACACGATATTTGAATGAACTTTTTATTGTCTCCTGAGCTTCCCTTCACCGCCGTATCAGGATGATATTTCATACTGAGACGCCGGTATGCCTGCTTTATACGTTCAGGACTCGCACCAGGCTCCAATCCGAGCACAGCATGATAATTCTTCTCCTCTTTCTCCGGATGAAACAGCTTTGTTATCATTGCTATTTCATCCAGAAACAATCTGGGCTCAAGATCCTTCGCATCACACTCTTGCTCAAGCCACTTCCGAAGAATTCGATCAGAATCCAGATCTCTTAACAATTCTCTGCAGGCAGAAATCATCCCGTTTGTATCTGCCACAAAATTAATGAGTGTCTCGGTCGAGACTCTCCCGGAGTATTCACGTAATAATCTTGAAATATGATTTTTTTGTTCTGGTGTCATTTAAAGTGGCTCGTCCAATATCGAAAACCCCTCACCAGTATCGGTAATGGCCAGATTTCCCAGCCATAACTGCCCGCTCAGCTTATTGTCTATCTGTCTGCTCTCTTTTCTTCGTAATCGTACAACAATAGCGTTGCAATCCTCAGGGACACCAAACCGAAAAGCGATCGGAACCATTTCCTGGTCAGGCAGCACCATCTCCGAATTGGCACGAAACGTCTGGCATCTGTAGCCATATACTTCTAAAAATGGCCTCTGATCAGTGGTGAGCTTTTTAGAGGCAATCTCTGCTGTAAGTTCATATACTTTTCCACCAGTCACCGGCACAATCTGAGTGAAATGATGAAAATTCAGATTATCCCAACCCTTAAATCTGAACATCATCCTGCTACCGGTTTCACCCTGCTCAAGTCGTTGTACAAAGTCTTTGTCTTTACCAATCCGCCAACCAAAGGCCTGCTTAAGAAAAGGTTTTGAGAAATCGCCATTATACATTATCGAATCAGGGTTAAAGTATTTTCTCCAAACTCCCGTAGCTTCAGGAGTATTATCGGTCGCCATTAGCATATCGAGCATGGCAAGCACATCTTTTTCCTGCCAGGGAAGATGTTCTCTCTCTATTTCATGCCAGAAAAAAAGTGCCTTTTGCGGCATCTTCTTTCTCACAGCATGCTTATGCAGGTGAAAAACATTCTCTACACCAACGTTTTTCAGCAGCTCTTCAGGCTCTTCCCAGAGTGAAAAAGCCATTTCTAATGCGTCGTTTCTCGTTTTCCCTGCTATTTCAGCAATAATGAAGTGTAGCTCCCCCGGCAGCATCTCTCTATTATTCAATTGATACGCTGTCATCGCCTTATCCCAGCGCCAGCGCTTTATGCCTTCTGTTAAATGATCGGCATAAGCAAGGACACGACCTGCCTGAGATTTTTTACCAAGGTCGTTATATATCTCTGCAAGTCCTAACCAGGCAGGGACATACAACGGATTAACCCACAAAGCGCGTTGAAAAAGTGGCAGAGCAGAAGCTAAATCAGCTTCAAAAACATGTTTCTGCCTGGCAGAAAACGTCAAAATACCAGCATCCCGAATCTGCGCCGTTTTCAGATAACTCACATTATTGCCGAATATCAGCTGATCCTGTATTGCCAGTTTCAACTGCAGGCAAGCAGCTGCCAGCAACAGAACAAAACAACCGATACGTACACTTTTTTTCTCGTAAAGCCACTGTAAGCGCTGGTAACTCAACTTTCTGCTTCCTGCCCGTAGTTGTAGTTATAGGAGTAATATTTATAGCCGCTATATGAGCTGTAGCCCTTTCGCTGCCCGCTCTTATTAATGATTGTGCCGAGTATACGACCACCTACATTAGTCACAGATCGCCGGAAATGTTTAACACCTTCGCGCGGCGTATTACCTTCAACCGACACCAGAATTACCCCGTCGACCATATTCGCCAGCACCAGAATTTCGGCAAACCCCTGATATGGAGGGCCATCGAGAATTACCCGATCATACTTTTTCGAAACGTTCTGTAATAACTCACGCATCCGCTTTGAAGAGAGCATCTCGGCAGGGTTTGGCGGCAACGGTCCACTGCTGATGAAATCAAGGCCAGGATACTCAGTTTCAATGATAACCTCATCAAGACTGGACATTCCACTTAATGCAGAAGACAGTCCCTTACCGCGCATTCCGTCTTTAAAAACATGATGTAAACTCGGCTTGCGTAAATCGACATCTATCAACAGGCATTTCTCATCTTCAGACAGATATGAAAAACAGGAATTACTCGATAGTGAGCTTTTACCTGCACCCGGCAGAATACTTGTGATAAGGATTGTCTTTGGCGGACTATCGGCGACAGACAGACGAACAGAAGTCATCGTTGTCCGAAATGCCTCAGCAACTGGTGAACGAGGTTCAGCGTAGAATTTCATAGACATGTTTTTACGATCATCAACAGCCTGTTTATCAAAAGGAATAAGACCTAAAACAGGAATCCCGAACCGATCTGCCATTTCGTCAGGATTTTTAATGGTGTTATCAAAGTACTCAAAGAGAAATGCTGCGCCGACTCCTCCCAGTAGCCCCAAGACAAAACCAAGAGCAAGGTTGAGGGGAACTCGTGGCTTGAAGGGGTATAATGGAGGTCGTGCAGTGTCAACGATCTGGATATTTGTGACCAAAGCACCGACTGTAGCTTCAATCTCTTTAGCCCGCTGCAGAAGGCTCTGGTAAATTGATTTATTGGTTTCAACTTCACGCTCAAAGATCCTATACTGTGTCGCCTTCTCCTCAAGATCCATTGCCCGCTCAGTCTGCTCTTCAGCCCGTTCGGCCAAATACTCTTCTGTTTTCAAGGCAGTCTCATAATCATTACGGATTGAGTCAATAATCGCCTGCTTTTCCGCTACTATACGGCCTTCAAGCTCATCCATTCTGGCTTTGAGCTGCTGCATTTTAGGGTAACCCGGTTTAAAGGTTGTGCCCAGTTGCTGATATTCTGCCAGTAAAGTAGCAAGTTGATTTTTTAAACTCTGAATCAATTCATTTTCCACAGCCTGAGCAACATTACCCGAGTCGACACTCAGATTCTGCTGATATCTCGCCTCTTGAGCTATACGATGAGAGCGTGCTTTAGCAAGCGCTTCATTCAATTCCTCCAGTTGGCGCATGACCATATTCAACTTTGGATCCAGTGAAACTATGCCGATACCCCTGGCAAATTTCTGTAATTCCACCTCAGAACTCTCAAGCTTGATCTGCGCACCTTCAATCTGGCGTTCAAGAAACTTACTGGCATTGCTTGAAGCCTTAAGTTTACTATCCATATGCATGTTGATAAAC
>JBFHGS010000308.1:0-5326 GCA_041582995.1 Desulfopila sp.
CCCAGATGAGTGAGGTCGACCTTGCCGCCACTGGTTTTAGCCATCTTGAATGTGAATGCCACATCCTCAGATGTGAGTGGTTGACCATCTGAAAAGACGGCATCTTCCCGAATGGATACCTGCCATTGCAGGCCGTCTGCAGATTGTGTGCAGTCAGTTGCCAGCGATGGCGTTATCCGCAGTTGTTCATCACGTTTGAGCAACGTGCTCTGGAAAAGCGGATTGCCGTAGAGCCCCCAACCAAGAATAGGATCATATCCCTCTGCTGGTTCTCCTTTTATGGCAAGCATCAGGGTTTCCGGAGGTGCAGACTCTGCGTAAGTGACAGGTGCAAAAGAGAGAAGGACGGAGAGAAGACAGATACAGATGCATTGGAATGCCCGGATGTGCATAAAGTTCTCCTTTGATAGTGTATGCTACGACTTGGTGTTACATAAATAAAAAACGTGTTACTGATTGAGCCAAAAAAAATCGTGCGACCGTTTCGGTATTGGATTATCGGAGATGTTCTCCCTGCCACACACAAACGAACACGATAATAGAAAACGTGTTCATCTTAAATCAAGACTGTTTGCCTGTCAAATTAATTCTGCAAGCGGTATGGTTGTATGTGATGTGTGCGGACGCAAATGCAGAAAATATCAGTTAATGCAATAGCACCGTCTCCTGGGGCATAAATATGAATATGCGCGTATTCTTACGTTACAGGTTAACAGAAGAGTTGAGTCCATTATGCTTAAATGGTAGATTTACTTCAGCTTACTCTAGAATATAATGAAATATATGGTGTTAGCCGACATTCATAAAGAGTCTTCTGTTGAGATACTTTTCGAGACGACAATAAGAAGCCTCGAATATCCTGCCGCGGAAAGGAAATTGTCATGCTTCAATTTTTCAAAGATGTATCTATCAGAGCAAAGATATCCGGTTTTATCATTCCATCGACTATCGCATTCGGTGTTGCAATGACCTGCCTGACGTTATATTTTATCAATGATTACAAGGTGAATGTGCTCTCCAGCGTTGAACAGGCGGTTACGCAAATGATTGCTGAGGGCAGTCAGGGGCAATTACGTTCGGGTGCAAATGTTTTATTGCAGAACCTATCAGAGCAGGCTGACGCTAAAATTCATAGTATAGCTATAATTTTTATATCCATTGTGGCTGTGGTTATCATTATGGCCACTGTGGGAGCAATGATTATCTCAGGTATAATAGGAAAATCTTTGCGGAAAGTTGCACTTCGTCTGGAGAATATCAGCTCAGGGGATGCTGATCTCACTCAACGACTGACAGTTGAAGGTGAGGATGAAACAGGTAAAATTTCTCTATTTTTCAATAGATTTCTCGAAACACTCCGTGGAACTATAAAAACATTGCAGGGAGATGCTGATCATCTCATGACTGCAGCCCAATCGATTCATAAGCAGATTGAGGTAATTCGCGAAAAAGCTGATTCGACCAAAACCCTGTCACAAACAGCTTTCAGGTCAGCAGGGTATATGAACTCAGATATGCAGGAAATATCAACTGTTTTGCAGGAATCCGCAGGTGATATCTCTGTGATATCTGCGGCAGTTGGAGAGCTGACATCTTCTGTTACAGAAATTTCAGAGACCTCCGGTAAAGCCCATCTTAATACCGAGAATGCGAAACATAAAATGGAACAGCTGAAAAGCGAAGTTACCGAACTTGAAAAAGCTGGAACTGATATAAGTAAAGTCACTGAAGCGATTTCTGAAATTTCTGAGCAGGTGAATCTCCTGGCCCTCAATGCGACTATTGAAGCTGCCCGTGCAGGAGAGGCAGGTAAAGGGTTTGCTGTCGTAGCAAACGAAATTAAGCAGTTGGCACAACAGACAGCCCTTGCGGCAACGGAAATTAAGAATAGGATAGACCAGGTCCAGGAAGTGACCCGGACAACTATTGCAGGCATCAATGACGCAACAGAGATTGTCTCCCAGAATACCGAAATAGTGTCAACAATTGCAAGTGCAGTTGAAGAGCAGACGGCAACTGTAAATGAAATTGCCCAATCTCTCTCAGACGCATCTGGCAAACTCGACTATTCCAACAGTAAGGTATCTAAGGCTTCAGAATATGCGGGGAATATAGCTAAAATGTCGAATGCAGTGACGGATGCTGTTCTCGAGGTCGATGAGGCGGTAATCTCAATCTTAAGCAGTTCAGAAACTCTGAAAAAACTGGCAGAAAGCTCTGTTAAGACCACACGTCAGTTTCATACGTGAAAAAATATATAAATGAACTCTCTGCCCGACATCAGGTAAAGGTGTCATTTACTATAGTCGTGAAAAGGTTACTTCTCCTCTTGAAACACTTGAGGTCTTAGAAGTTGTTGCGGCAGGAGTGCCAATATTTATCTGCAAGTCCAAGCTTCTCATTGACTGGGATATTGATTGGTTGGTAATGACGTGTGCAGGAACAAGCAGCTGACATCCTTTCCTCTTGGAGGAGGCGTACGAAATGGTGAACTCTGGTTATCGAAAAAAACGTTGTGTACCTGGCAGGTCTCTCTTGCTGGTGGTGCTGTTTGTGTTTGCACCAGTTTATGCCTCAGCCGAAACTGTCAGTTTACCAATGAGTATCGATTTTGAACTGTTGCGAACCCTGATTGTTGAGAAGGCATACACTGCTCCAGAGGAACGTGCTAGAGTAACAGCGATGAACGAGGGGTGTAACGAGATCTGGTTGTCTAATCCGCAACTGAGTCAGGAGCGTGGCCTGGTCAGATTTAAGACAGATATAAACATAATATGGGGCGCGCCTCTTCCCGGCAACTGCATTTCTCCAATTTACTGGACAGGTTCTATTGTGCTTTGGCAGCAACCCGTTATTGACGAGCAGTGGCAGCTCCGTTTCCGCACGCAGGATTCAATGCTGCTGGATCCGTCGGGGCAGCGAGCTATTTTGGTCGGTATGGTCTGGGATCTGTTGAAAAGCAATATTCATAACTATATTAATTCTATAGTTTTAAGCATGGCTCCCCCGGTAGACAATCTTAAAAGAGTCATAGGTCCTGAGAAACGGAAAGATCCAATGTCCGCCGCCGAAATTTTCCTGGCAAGTATGCGACCGGAACAGCCAAAAACTACGGATGAGGGGTTGGCGATTAATATCCTGGCTTTCGTCGACATCCCGAAAACATCTGAAAGTCAGCCGGTACGTGTGTCTCCTGAGGAGCAGGAACAGTTGATGGCATTATGGCAGACCTGGGATTCGCTGCTGGTGCATATGATCAATCAGTTGTCAGATCAGTCTTTGACTGAAGATAATCGGCAGCTTCTTCTTGATACTTTGCTGTCGGCGCGTTACGACTTCAGCGAAGTGATTGGCAGTCAGCAGCTTACAACAACCTTTATACGTCACCAGTTCATAACTGCCTGGGTATCTCTGAAACCACTGTTTCTGAACAATCTTGTGAAAGGTACCTCTGACAGCATGCTTGGTTATATGAGCTTTTTTACTGCTGCGGATGCTCTTGTTACCCTTGATAAGATAGGCCCGATGATAGGAGTTGATATCAGTCGGGAAGGTTTTTATCGACTGGCTCATATGTTGAGTAATGAGAAATTGCTTGAGAATGGAACTGTGAATCCCCGTTTGCGTGCAACGTTGGGTATTGGTTTGATTGATGAATCGTCGCCAGCGGATGAGGAAGAACAGTATGATGAGTCAGAAGTGGACGAGTCTGAGCAGGACCCGTGGGATGCTGTGCCCCAGGTGCTGCCGGAAGCTGTAGAGGAACAGGAACCTTCGGATGAAGATGGCTATGACGATTCGGGTGCATTTAACTGGATTGATGAGTGTATATCGCGACCGAACTGGAAGACGGTATTCGGTATCGCCGAAGCTCACGCTGCCGGTACTCCGGCGATTAAGGATGTTCAGAGCTGGGCGGCTGAAATGACACCGGCTAAAATCCTGTTGCCCAAAGTTGAACAGGTACTGGTGAATACGGTCAACTCAGGTAAAGGAAAGCTCAGTAAAGTGGCTAAAAGCAAAGCGTGGAGCCATCATATGGTTCAAGCTACGGCATGGCAGGAAAGTTGCTTCAGGCAATTTATAGTTAAAGATCAGAAGCTTACCTATCTGCTGTCGTACAATAACACTTCGGTGGGCATCATGCAGGTCAACGAGAAGGTCTGGCGCGGTGTCTATGATCTTCAGGAGTTGCGTTGGAATATTGAGTATAACAGTGTTGCCGGTCTGGAGATTCTGGCTCTCTATCTTAATCGTTATATTGCCAAGCAGAAAAGTTCAGTGAACTTTGAATCAGCAGAAGGCAGACGATACCTGGCGACCTGGCTATACGCGTTGTATAACGGAGGACCGGCTCAGCTGAAAAAATTTCCGGAGCGTAGCGCGTCCGGAAAGCTGTACAAGAGCGAAAAGCTTTTTCAGGAAAAGTATGATCTGGTGAAAGGTGGTAACTGGTTAGAGCAGGTAAAATGTCTGCCTGCTTCCTGAGAGTTGAAGATGTTGTTGTATATCTGAGGTTTATCGATTTTTATCCGGGCACGAGGTTGTTGTTCTCCGGTATATAAACGATAAGCCTCTCAGGACTTCTCCGAATGCAGTAACTTCAGCAATTCAGCTGCAGCTGCGGTCGGAGAGATTCTTTCTGCAATGAGATCTTTTCGCAGACCGGGAAGTGCATTTTTTACTTCTTCCCTGCCATAAAACCATTCAAGCAAACCTTCATTTAAAAGAAACGACATCCAGTCCAAGGCCTGACTTCGTCGCTTTTCAACCATTTCGCCACAGTCTGTGAGTTTTGTTTTATGCTCCTGTACGGTATCCCATATTGTGTTCAGGCCTGTTGACTTAACGGAACTACAGGTGAGCACGGGCGGGTTCCAGTTGGGGCTTTGCGGCATCAGCAGATGCAGGGCTGCCTGGTATTCTTTCTGGGCTGCTTCGGTCCGTATGATATTGTCGCCATCCGCCTTATTGATGATGATGGCATCTGCCACTTCAAGAACACCTTTTTTTATGCCCTGCAGCTCATCTCCGGCTCCGGCAATCATCAGTACCATGAAAAAGTCGACCATGGAGGCGACAGTTGTTTCTGACTGGCCGACACCAACCGTCTCAACAATAACCACATCAAACCCGGCGGCTTCGCAGGCGAGCATTGCCTCGCGGGTTTTTCTGGCGACTCCGCCAAGATTACCACCTGATGGTGACGGTCGGATAAAGGCATTCGGGTCGACAGAGAGTTTCTCCATCCGGGTTTTATCACCGAGGATAGAGCCGCCACTGCGGGTGGAACTCGGATCAATGGCCAGGACCGCAACCTTATACC
>JBFHGS010000309.1:0-5319 GCA_041582995.1 Desulfopila sp.
ATACCGATAACTTCAGAATCCGGAAAGTACAACTCTCTGTCTGCCTCATTTTCCTGAAGATAATAGGTTGAGTTGTTGCCCTTTATGAAACGTGTTGGTACGTGGCATGGTGCATAGAGTTCCAATTCTTCCAATCCGATATAGAGATGCTGTAAAAACTTTTGTAACACCGGCAGATTAAACTTCCAACTGAGGTGATTCCCGCTCCTGTCGTTGCGTATATTTTTTGCAAGAAACATTGCTAATGGCCGATTGTTCAGTTTTTGTTCCAGCTCTTCTCTGATTGTTCCTCTTCCTTTGTGCAGAGAAAGATCAATCTCAGAGAGTGTATGAATGAGTTCTGCGTGAAAGGTGTTGTCCGGGTGGCGATAATCTGATGGTGCAATATCAACGACTACCATCTTTTTTAGTAATTCCGGATGAAGCAGGGCAAATATCATTGCTAACTTGCCGCCCATCGAATGCCCTATTATATGAACTGCATGTAGTTTTATCCTCTGGAGGTATTCAAGAACATCATCGCACATATCAGGATATCTGTGTGTATCAGCGTGCGGTGACCTGCCATGGTTTCTCAAATCAAGCAGATGGACTGAAAAACCTTCTTGCGCAAGCATTCTGCCAATGGTCAGCCAGTTGTCTGACATGCCGAAAAGTCCGTGAAAAATCAATATTGGCGGTCCTTCACCAAGAATACGTGAATAGAGTTGCATGGATATGTGTGTATGGATGTTTGTACGTATATACTTATGAGCGTTTGGGCGTTTGAAGGAGAGAGTGCTTAACTGCCGTCTTCGGCTATTGGCAGTGCTGTTTTATATTTTACCTGCTTCAAAGCTATTGATGAACGCAGGTTGGCGACGTTGGGAATGCTGGCAAGTTGGTCGGTAACAAACGCCTGGAGCGATTTCAGGTCTTTGGCAACAACACGGAGCAGATAATCAGATGTACCTGTCATAAGGTAACATTCCATAACTTCTGGATAACTTTCAATGTAATCCTCAAATATTTTTAAATCGCTCACTATCTGTCTCTCAAGCCGTACCTCGATAAAAACGCTGACATGCCAGCCAAGTTTCTCAGGATCAAGAAGGGTATTGTAACTACGTATTACCCTCTTATTTTCAAGATCCCGAACACGTCTCAGGCAGGGAGCCGGCGAAAGATTGACTGCATCTGCGAGAGCTACATTTGTGATCCTGGCATCGAGTTGAAGTCGATTGAGAATGCCCAAATCAAGAGCATCGATAGTTACCTGCAGAGTTTCGTTGCGCATTTCACCTCCTGGAGTAGATAATATTGCCAATATTATGCGTTATTCCCTGTATAACGCAATGTTTAATCGTCTGCACTCAGGTATAATCACAGCATGTTCATTAGATGAGGAGTATGCAACCTGTAAGAGAGGAGGGAACTATGACTCACACACCGATTTCTCCCGGACAATTCCCGATTATGCAAATTGAAACAGATATTGAAGAAACGGAGGATTGGCTGGAAAGTCTTGTCGAGGTAATCGGGCGGCAGGGAATATCGCGGGCTGAATTTCTCATAGATAAACTTATTGAACACGGGCGACGAGCAGGGGGACGTTTCCATACCCGTCATACCACTCCCTACCGCAATACAATTCCAGTTGCTGAGCAACCCCCATATCCGGGTGATTTAGATTTGGAAGCTCGAATCACTTCAATGCATCGCTGGAATGCTTTAATGCTCGTTATGAGGGCTAATCTTGCGCATGCTGAGCTGGGTGGACATATCGCTACCTATGCCTCAATTGCTGATCTTTTTGAAGTTGGCTTTCATCATTTTTTCAGAGCAGCAAGTGATAAACATCCTGGAGACATGGTGTATTTTCAGCCACACGCAGCCCCGGGTATTTACGCCCGTGCCTATCTTGAGGGGCGATTAAATGAAGAAAACCTTATCCATTACAGGCGTGAAGTAAGTGGTGGAATGGGCAAGGGCCTTTCATCATATCCTCACCCGACATTGATGCCGGATTTCTGGCAGTTTCCAACAGGCTCGATGGGCCTGGGATTGCTTTCTGCTATCTACCAGGCACGCTTTCAGCGATACCTCCAGCATCGCGAGTTACTGGCTGAATCTGATCGTAAAATCTGGGCTTTTGTCGGTGATGGCGAAATGGATGAGCCTGAATCATTGGCGGGAATATCACTTGCGGCACGCGAGCAACTCGACAATCTGATTCTGGTGGTCAACTGCAACCTGCAACGACTTGATGGGCCGGTGCGCGGGAATGGAAATATCGTTCAGGAACTTGAGACATTATTTGCAGGAGCTGGATGGAATGTGGTGAAATGTCTCTGGGGATCCAATTGGGACGTGCTTTTTGCAAGAGATAGTGAAGGCTGGATTTTACGACGCATGGCTGAAGCCGTTGATGGAGAATTTCAAAAACTCTCGGCAACTGACGGCTTGTATAACCGGGAGAAGTTTTTTTCAAGTTATCCAAAACTGGCGGCACTTGTTGCGAATATGTCCGATGCTGAAATTGATACACTCAAGCGGGGCGGGCATGATCCAATCAAGATTTATGCCGCATACGCAAGCGCTATTGCGCATTCGGGGCAGCCGACAGTTATTCTCGCCCAAACGACCAAAGGATTTGGCATGGGGGCGGCAGGGCAGGGGTTAAACAATTCGCATCAGACGAAAAAACTGACCACAGTGGCGTTAAAAGAGTTCCGGGATCGATTTGGATTGCCTTTAAGTGATAGCCAGGTTGAAACACTGCAGTTTCTTAAACCTGCAGACGCGAGTCCGGAGGTCAGTTATCTTCAGAATAAAAGAAAAGCGCTTGGAGGATATGTACCTTCACGCCGGAGGATTGCCAAAAAAATATCTCCGCCAGAATCAGAAGTGTTTGCTTCGTTTCATAGAGATTCCGGAACACGGGAAATCAGCACAACAATGATAGCAGTCCGTTTAATGACAAAGCTGATTCGCGATAAAAGGATTGGGGAACGGGTTGTACCGATAGTTTCAGATGAGGCACGTACCTTCGGGATGCAGGATATGTTCCGTCAGTTTGGCATATATTCTCCCTGGGGACAGAAGTATATCCCTCAGGATGCGGATCAACTGGCGTATTATCGGGAGGACATCAAAGGACAGATACTAGAGGAAGGAATTACAGAGGCAGGATCTCTCTGTTCATGGATTGCTGCAGGTACTTCATTTTCTCATAGTAATCAGCCAATGATCCCATTCTATATCTTTTATTCGCTGTTCGGTTTTCAGCGGGTAGCAGATCTCATATGGAACGCTGCTGACTGTAAAACCCGGGGATTTTTATTGGGGGCCACGGCAGGTCGGACAACACTTTCGGGAGAAGGGTTGCAGCATGAGGACGGACAAAGCCATGTCTATGCGGCAACTGTTCCAACTTGCCATGCCTATGATCCGGCCTTCGGTTATGAACTTGCGGTCATAATGGAAGAAGGTATTCGCAGGATGATGACTGAAGATGATACCGGCTTTTACTACCTGACTCTATACACCGAAAATTACCATCATCCACGATTACCAGCCGGATCTGAGGAAGGAATTTTAAAGGGAATCTATAGGTTGCAGCAAAGTGAAAAATCGTCAGAGCGGCCTCACGTGCGTTTGCTGGGGAGTGGTTCAATTTTACAACAGGTGCTTGAAGCCGCGCGTTTGCTCGGAGATGATTTCGGTGTAACAGCTGACGTCTGGTCCGTGACCAGCTTTGGAGAGCTTCGAAAAAACGGGTTGGAATGCGACAGGTGGAATCTGTTGAATCCTGATAGAGAGCGGCGCATTCCCTATGTTACTGCTCAATTACGTGAGTCCGAAGCACCTGTGGTGGCAGTAACTGATTATGTGCGGGCATACCCGGAGCTCATTCGGGCCTGGGTTCCCTGTCAATACCGAGTTTTGGGAACCGATGGTTTTGGCAGGTCGGATACGCGTTCGGGTTTACGTGATTTTTTTGAGATAGATGCCAGATATATTGTTCTGGCAGCGATCAGTAGTCTTGTGCATGAGGGTGCTCTGCAGCAACAAGAACTGGTTGCAGCCAGAGACATATTGAAGATAGATCCTGGCAAGCCAAATCCACTGGTAGATTAGGAGGCAGCATGGGACAGATATGTGAATTGCTGGTGCCGGATATCGGTGATTTTAAGAATGTGCCTATTGTTGAATTGCTGGTGAAAACAGGGGAAAGGCTTACAGCCGATATGTCGGTAGTGATACTGGAGTCGGATAAGGCCAGCATGGAAGTTCCTGCAGAAGTGGAAGGGGTGATAGTAGAAATTCTGGTGCAGGAGGGTGATACTGTTTCTGAAGGAAGTCTGTTGCTCCGCTATTCAAAGAATGGAGTCGGGAACACTACAATACCCGAACGGAGAGAAACAACATCACCTGCTCAAGAAGCTGCAACTGTGGTGGAGCCCGTGTCAATGCCGGTAGTGGCAGATCCTCGGTCAGTTCAGAGTTGTAGTGAAAAATGTAGTGGCCCTGCTTCCCCTTCAATTCGAAGACTGGCGCGTGAACTTGGTGTTAAGATTGCAGATGTCAAAGGTTCAGGTTCTAAAGGAAGGTTGAAAAAAGAAGATATTCAAGCGTATGTAAAAGAGATCCTGAAAGATGGAGGTCAGCGCGGAGGCTCAGAGCAGGAGGCGCAGATCGATTTTTCGGTTTATGGTCCTGTCCGCCTGCAACCGCTAAGCCGCATCCAGAAAATCAGCGGTACCCAACTTGCCAGAAACTGGGCGGCGATTCCGCACGTTACCAGCTGTGATGAGGCGGACATAACAGATATCGAAACATTTCGTCGGGAGCTTAATCAGGAACAGGATGTGAAATTGACTCTGCTTCCATTTATCATTAAGGCAGTACAGCATAACCTCCAGTCATTTCAGCGGTTCAACAGTTCGCTGCAGGGAGATCAGTTAGTCATAAAAGAGTATTATCATATTGGTTTTGCGGTAGATACGCCAGCCGGATTGCTGGTTCCGGTAATTCGGGATGTAGACAGGAAAGGGTTACTGCAGATAGCAGTTGAAGTGTCTGACCTGGCGGCGCTTGCCCGCAATGGCAAGTTGAAAGCCGAACAGATGCAGGGTGGAACATTTACAATATCGAGTTTAGGTAGTGTTGGTGGAACGTATTTTACTCCAATTATAAACGCCCCTGAGGTGGCAATACTCGCTCTTGGCAGATCTGCGATGCAACCGGTATGGAACGGGACTGAATTTGTACCTAAACTGATCCTTCCTCTTTCCTTGAGTTGGGATCACAGGGCAATAGATGGTGTTATTGCCTCCA
>JBFHGS010000310.1:0-5291 GCA_041582995.1 Desulfopila sp.
ATTATCAAACGCCTTTTAGTACGTTAACCCCTGTCAAAATGTTCAGAGGTCAGAACTGCAAGCCTTCTTTGATATTGAGCTTCATACCGATTAAATAACGCTGAGAAAAAGAAACACTTCTTAAAGATGATGCCACTTACAACACATATACTGTCAAGTCACACCGCAACTGCTCACAGGACTATCCATCTTTGAATGATCGCGGTTTCCGCAACAAACACGTTATCGGAGGCATTGCTTACCTCTGGGAAACCGTGATTGAACATAATTACCAACAAAAGTATGAATATATGCGAATTCGCCTCGATCAATAAGTCAGGCTTCTGTCGTTATTGTATTACTCCATCCAACAGCATCAGTCCATATAGAAGCTATCGGACTCAAAGCAGTTCTGCCAGGATATAATTGGCAAGAATTGGAACTGCCAGAGTATATGACATGTATTGAGTTACTGCCCGTCGGCGTATCCCCAGCTCATACATTGATGGTAAAATAGGTCGTTATCTATTCAAAACAACAAGTTGTGTCGGTGAATCCTGCTTGGCAAGCATGAGTTTCGCTTCACAATCATCTGTAAAGCATGGTCCTGCGGCAGCAAGCGCCAGTTCCGGACTGTTATTCGTTTCACTCAAATGTGCAAGTACGGTTACCTGGAGTTTCCGGTGCATGAGTTTTTTGAGGAAATCCGCAGCATCCTCATTCGCAAGGTGCCCCTGGCTTGAACGTACACGCTGTTGAAGAACCAGAGGATAAGGTCCGTTTTTGAGCATTTCCAGGTTGTGGTTAAATTCAAGAATCAATCCATGGCATCGAGCAAGACGCAATTCCATAAGTTTTGAAACTTTACCAGTATCAGTGCAATAACCAAGATACTCACTGCCATTGCTGATGACATACCCAACCGGATCTTCAGTATCATGGGAGACCCGAAACGATCTCACTTGAAAATCGTTAATACTAAGCTCATCACCAGTCTCGAACTCCTCAAACCTGTGCAGCTTACCGATTGTTTTTTCAGCACCTCTGAAGGTTCCGGAGTTACCATATACAGGAATCTTACAACGTCTGGAAAGAACACCCACCCCATTGATATGATCGTTATGTTCATGCGTTAGGCAAATCGCTGTAATATTTTCCAGACTACGGCCAATCACTTTAAGTCTTTTTTCAACTTCTTTACCGGAAAAACCGTTATCTATAAGAATTCCGGTTGCCCCTTCTTCAATGTAGACAGAGTTACCGCGACTGCCGCTGCCAAGAACCGAGAACCTCATATTACCTGACTCCAGTGTGTCCAAAACCACCAGCACCGCGTTCGGTCTCATCAAGTGACTCGGCAATCTGCCATTTTGCCTGAACCACGGGTGCAAGCACCAATTGCGCAACCCGATCGCCTCTTTTTACAGTAAAACTGACGTTGCCATGATTTATGAGACCAATTTTGACCTCGCCACGGTAGTCGGAGTCGATCGTCCCCGGGCTATTAATTACAGTCACACCATACTTTACAGCTAAACCACTACGTGGACGGACCTGTATCTCATAGCCTGGTGGAATAGAAACTGAAAAACCAGTCGGTATAAGAGCTATTTCTCCTGGCCCGATGACAACGTCAATGTCCACTGCCGCACCGACATCCATTCCGGCAGATCCGGAGGTTTCATAACCAGGAAGCGGCAGATCACGTTTTTCTTCGGGTAACAGCCAGCAAATAGTCACCTGTTGTTCTGATGCTGGACTTAAGGCTTTGAGGGTCATATGAAATATAACAACAAGAGGGAGGAAATTAAAAAAAAAAGCCGGCTACTGAAAAATCAGAGCCGGCTCATATTACTTTCGTACAATCACTGCTGAGCTTATTCCTGCATCAATGCCTTACGGCTCAGACGAATACGTCCGCGATTATCAACGTCAAGAACAACAACCTCAATAACATCACCTTCGTTGACAACGTCGGATACTTTAGCTACCCGCTTGGTATCAAGCTCAGAGATATGTACAAGACCATCGGTGCCTGGAAGAATTTCAACGAATGCTCCGAAGTCCTTAATAGTCTTTACAGTACCGGTGTAGGTGGCACCGATCTCTACCTCGGCAGTGATCTCTTTTACCTTAGCAATGAGCGCATCACCAAGTGCACCATTCAGGGTGAACATTTTTACGAGACCGCTGTCATCAACTTCAATCTTGGCATCAAACTGAGCTGAGATTTCTTTGATAATCTTGCCGCCAGGACCGATGAGATCGCGAATTTTATCCGGGTTGATCTTGTGAACGAAATATTTCGGCGCATGATCTGCCACTTCTTCACGTGCTACAGATATTCCTTTAGTCATCTCGGCGAGAATGTGAACGCGTCCTTCTTTTGCCTGCTCAAGAGCACGACTCATAATATTGCGATCAACACCGTCTATCTTGATATCCATCTGCAGAGAAGTCAAACCATCGCGAGTACCGACAACTTTGAAATCCATGTCACCAAGATGATCCTCATCACCAAGAATATCGGAGAGAATTACAACTTTTTCTCCTTCCTTGATAAGTCCCATAGCAATACCGGAAACCGGGTTGGTAATTGGTACACCAGCGTCCATGAGTGCCATAGAACCACCGCAGACGGTGGCCATAGAGGAAGATCCATTAGACTCAAGAACCTCAGAAACTACCCTGATGGAATATGGGAAATCTTCTTCGCTCGGCAATACCGCGGAAAGACCGCGCATAGCAAGTGTACCGTGTCCGATATCACGACGCGAAGGTCCACGCAGCATGCGGGCCTCACCTACACAATATGGGGGAAAGTTGTAGTGCAGCATGAAACGGTTATTCTCTTCACCGAGAAGGGTCTCAACACGCTGCTGATCACGCTCACTACCGAGAGTTGCTGTTACCAGTGCCTGAGTTTCACCACGGGTAAACAAAGCGGAACCATGAGTCTTTGGCAGATAAGCAACCTCGCAGCTGATATCTCTCACTTCGTTGAACTTTCGGCCATCGATACGAGTCTCTTCTTCGACAATTTTAGAACGCATCAGAGTCTTCTTGAAAGAGGAGAGGCACTCAGAAATTTCAGAAGCACGGCCGCCTTCGGTATCAAGTTCAGCAACAACCTGATCTTTGAGAGCGTCATATGCGTCATAGCGCTCCATCTTATCCGAGCAGGAAACAATCTTCGCCATTCCTTCAGCAGCGATTTCCTTGACTTTAGCCATCAACTCTTCATCAACCTGAGGAGCAACAACAGTACGTTTTTCTTTGCCTTGAGCTTTCTGCAACTCTTCCTGAAGATCAATAAGCGGCTGAAGATTTTCAAAAGCATAGAAAATACCGGAAAGAACCTCATCTTCGGTAAGCTCATCAGCCTTTCCTTCAACCATAACAACCGCGTTTCGTGTACAAGCCACGATAATGTCCATGGTAGATGAAGCCAGTTCTTCGCGTGTCGGATTCAACAGATACTGACCATCAATGCAAGCTACACGTCCACCGGCTACCGGACCCGCAAAGGGGATATCGGAAAGAGTGATAGCTGCAGATGCACCAGTCAGAGCCAGTACATCAGGATCATTTTGCTGATCAGCAGAAAGGACAGTGGCGATAACCTGAGTTTCACACATGTATCCATCCGGGAACAGTGGCCTAAGCGGTCTGTCGATAATACGACAGGTGAGAATTTCATGCTCGCTTGGACGGCCGATTTCGCGACGGAAATAGTTACCTGGAATACGCCCTACAGAGGCAAGTTTCTCCTGGTATTCAATTGTTAAAGGGAAAAATGGTGCGTCAGGACGTGCGGATTTTGCACCGACTACAGTTACAAGAACGACAGTTCCGCCGCAACGGACGACAATTGAACCTGATGCCTGTTTGGCAATTTTGCCGGTTTCAATAGAAATATTTTTCCCACTGATTTCGGCTTCTACTTTTGTAAACATATCATCTCCAATGATTCAGCATCAGGGCAATGCCAATTGCCACAATTCTGACTGGATTATCCACCAGCCCCGTATGCTCTTTTCTTTTTTCCGGAATTCCTATAATGACAAAAACCTCAGGCTGTTGCCAGGGTAACTGGAACAGCCTGAGGTATCAAATGGCACTACCAAACGTAATGGAATACCACCCAATTTTTTGGGTATTGACTACTTACGAATACCGAGATCCTGAATAAGCTCTCTGTATTTGGTAACATCTTTTTTCTTGAGGTAGTCAAGCAGGCTTCTACGCTGACCAACAAGTTTCAGCAGTCCCTGACGGGAATGATGGTCTTTCTTGTGGGTTTTGAAATGCTCAGTCAGATATTTGATACGATCAGTCAAAAGGGCAATCTGCACCTCTGAAGAACCGGTATCTGAAGAGTGAACTTTATATTTTTCGATTATCTCGCTTTTCTGTACTGTTGTCTGTGCCACAACGTTCCTCCTGTAGCTGTATACTCAATCTGTTCAAAAGATTACTTTTCAATTTCAGTTTCATTTCTACTGTGGAGGTAGATAGTCTCCACAATACAAATCCGGAGCAAAAACATTGACCCGGTCGAATAATCGCTGGCAGGTGGCGTGCCTGAGCGATTACTCATATGCTACATACAAATATGAATCTCTTAAATTAGCCAACTCTATCGATTATTGCAACAGATTACCGACATCTTCAACAGATAACATCTTCTGTAGTATCATTTCACGTTCTTCAGGATTCGTCAACTGCCCACCATCGACAGCTTTATCAATGCAAAAAGGACCACTTCGCGTCCGCCGCAAATGTGTGAGATAGGCTCCGCAACCAAGTGCGTCACCAATGTCTGCCCCAAGAGTTCTGATATATGTGCCCTTACTGCAGACAATCCGCAACGTAAGTTCAGGAAAATCACCAGTCAAATCGAGTGATTCGCCGACACGTTCTAGTTCAATGATATTAACGGGTCGAGACTCTTTTTCCACCGTAATACCCTTGCGCGCATAATAATACAACGGCTTACCTTTATGCTTGAGAGCCGAGAAAGCAGGTGGTTTCTGCATCTGTTCCCCCCTGAAGCGCTCCAGGCAATTCTCTATAGCGGCAGCTGATAGAAACCCGACAGGGTTCTCTTCAACGACCTCACCCTCAGGATCTAGTGTTGTGGTCTGCCTGCCAAGACAAACTGTTGCCAGGTATTCTTTATCTCCATCCATAAATGAAGATATCATCTTTGTAGCAGGTCTTCCTGCACAAACAATAAGCAGGCCCGATGCAAACGGATCCAAAGTTCCTGCATGACCTACTTTCTTTATACCCAGCATTTTTCTAACATG
>JBFHGS010000311.1:0-5227 GCA_041582995.1 Desulfopila sp.
GAACACGAATAATCTGCATTGGCAACTGTCTTTTTTCTCCTGATAGCGCGGGTCCGAAAACATATGAACTTCTTGCGGATACCCACTTACCTGCCGAGACCGAACTTGTAGACGGTGGGCTGGGAGGATTAAACCTGCTCCGGTATCTTGAATACACGGATCTGGTCATTTTTATTGATGCCGTCAGCGGTTTTCTCGACTCAAGCGGGGTGCTGCTAATTGATAATCCCGCAATCACTCTGCAACAGGATGAAGACTACGGTCACGATGCAGGCCTCTCATATCTGTTGCGGGTGGCTCCTGATGTCATAGACACGCCGATGCCCAAAGTGTTACTCATCGGTATAGAGGGAAGAGCTGATAACCAACTCTGCAGGCAAGCGGCAGATCGTTGCCTGCAGTATATTCACGAAAATAGCAGTATTGCAATGTAACCACCAGCCACATTTAGGTTTGTTCGAACCAGATATGAACAAGGATAGTAGTCTCACCTACAACGAACTGCTAAGAGAAAACGACATCCTGCTCAAAGAGTTGAAGGTTGCCCGGAAAGCCGCGGCTATCACAGCGGAACTGGTTGCCAAACAATTTGCCAATCTGGATGTTGTAGTAAAAGACCTCGATCAGCGGGCGAAAAACGAAAAAAACCTTCGTGAAGAGATGAACAGCGCCCGGCGCGAAGCTGAGGCTGCAAATCTCGCCAAAAGTGATTTCCTGGCCAACATGAGCCACGAAATCCGTACGCCGATGAACGGCATCATAGGTATGACCGATCTTGTTCTTGGAACAGAACTCAATGCAGAACAGCGCCGCTATCTTGATCTGGTCAAACGCTCTTCAGACCGCCTCCTCCGCGTCATCAACGATATTCTCGACTTCTCCAAAATCGAATCGGGCAAATTACGGTTGGATATCATCGACTTTAACCTGCGCGAGACCCTTGAAAGCTGCATCCAGATGCTGACCCTTCCGGCGAGCCAGAAAAACATTTCGCTTATCTGCAACATCAGCGACGACATCCCCGTGCGCGTGCGCGGAGACTCAAACAGACTTATGCAGATACTCATAAATCTGCTGAACAATGCAATCAAATTTACCGACCATGGTTCCGTGACCCTTGATGTACGGTGTCTGCCTGTAGAGTCTGAAGAGGATATTTACATACGATTCAGTGTAATCGATACGGGGATAGGGATCCCGTTTGAGAAACAGCACCTGATCTTCGAATCATTTAACCAGGCTGACACCTCCACTACCAGACGATACGGTGGCACAGGTCTCGGTTTGGCAATTTCTTCTCGACTCGCTGAACTCATGGGCAGCAGAATTTATCTGAAATCAACGCCGGGAGAAGGCTCGAGTTTCTGGTTTATAGGCATATTGCTTCCTGCAGAAATTTCCCTGCAGGACAGTTTTCTGCCAACCGGCAACGGTAATCTCTTCGAATCGGGTAATATACTGCTTCGCGGCAGCAAGATTCTGCTGGCCGAAGATGAACCAATCAACCAGACTCTCGCCACAGTGCTGCTGGAAAAACTGGGCACCAGCGTTACTGCTGTCAAGAACGGACAGGAAGCACTTGAAGCAATCAACCTCAATCACTTCGATCTGGTACTGATGGATCTGCAGATGCCGGAGCTGGACGGCTTCGGTGCAACCAAAGCCATTCGTGCACTCCGCACCACTGCAGCGACCACTCCGATCGTTGCTCTCACCGCTCACGCCCGTCTCGAAGACAAAGATAAATGCCTGCAGGCAGGAATGGACGATTATCTCAGCAAACCAATTGACTTCTGCCAGTTGGAAAAAGCGTTGATTCGTCAACTAAAACGGCGCAGAAACGCCGTTTCTGAAAGTTAATTCGACCATATAGCCGTAGCAGGATTGTTGAGAAATCCTTGCAAGGATCGATTCAGCGGGTATTATTATCATCGACACAACACACACAATTTCATCCCTCAATCCATATTCAATACAGGCAGTAAGGAGAAGAAACATGTCTAAAGCAGATGGACCGAAAGGAGCCATACTCCAGCGAGATAAGAAAAGTTATGCAATCGTCCCCCGAATTCCTGCAGGTGTCATCAAGCGCGAACACCTGAAGGCACTCTCAGAGGTTGTAGAGAAATATGATATTCCCATCGTAAAAATTACCTCCGGTCATCGCATTGCCCTGGTCGGTATGACTGAAGAACAGATTCTGCCCATCTATGAAGATCTGGGCATGAGCGAAGGAAAAGCGATTGAACTGTGCCTTCATTATGTTCAGGCTTGTCCGGGAACTTCTGTGTGTAAATTCGGTGTTCAGAATTCTCTCGGATTCGGTATGAATATTGAAGAGATTCTTTCCGGAATCGAAATGCCTGCAAAATTCAAAGTCGGTGTATCCGGCTGCCCGTTTCTCTGTGCGGAGAGTCTTGTGCGCGACCTCGGATTTATTGGCAAGAAAAATGGCTGGACCCTCGTTTTCGGCGGTGGTTCCGGACGTAAAGTTCGTGAAGCAGATGTTATTGCCGAAGATCTGAGTGATGACGAAGCTGTCGCACTTGCTAAAAAATGTATCGAGTTCTACACCACTAACGCCAAAACCCGCGAGCGTACCGGTAGTTTTGTGGTCCGCGTTGGTATTGACGAGCTGAAAAAAGCCGTACTGTAAGCAGTACCCCGTCCATCGCGAATCTGACCGGCTCCTGGCCTCTGACGGCAGGGTCGGTCAGCTCTCTCCTCCCCGAATTCCCCGCCCTTCCCCTACCGCCTGAAAGTTTTCTCGCCATTCCGCCACCTCACCCTTGAGATTTATGCAGAACCTGCCGATACTACAAAGAGATCATTTTCTGCACAGTGAAAAACTTTCGAAAATCTTAAGAGACAACGTAACCAATGGCGACCAGTACAGAACAGACATCAGCCAGTGAAAATATTCACCAGCCGCTCCTCGGAGCAAAATATGTTTCAATAGAACGCAGAGCGTCAGGAGACACAGTATTTCTCGTTGATGACACCCCGTTTCACTCCTCCATGCCGCAGCCGACACACTGGTCCATCGCCTGGTCAGATTTGATGATGACCATGTTTGTGCTGTTTCTGTCACTGTTTGTATACAAGACTGCCGACAGCGATTTCCTCAGAAATCAGGGGTTGGAAGTAATAGGCGGCGATACAACTGATGCTCTGCAGACAGATCAGTTCAACCAGGCCGGTACTCCATTCGCACCCATCGCCCCCGGTCTACCGCTGATGACAGGTGGAAAAATACGCCAAAGCGAAACGCTTGACCTTGATGACATTGATCGGGATTCACCATTCACCAGAATAATTGAGCCAACGCCACCAATTAAAGAAATTGTCGAAGTACCTATCGAGGAAGGATTCCCTCAATATCCAGGAGAGCTCGGAGACGAAGTGCGTCTGGAAACGACAAACGACATCGTCCCGGGTCGCCCTCAGGGAGAGGATGCCGTGGAGCCGCTGCCACAAAGTGTTGACCGGACCGCAAGCCAGGATAACATTCAGGAAACGTATAGAATGAGCAAAGAGGCTATTACTGCAAATGATCTGAAAAACTTTGCCGCAATCGATATCATACCGGATAGCGCCATGCGCATTACCCTCAGAGGTGATGAACTCTTTACAACCGGTCAGGCCGAACTCACCCCGAAATCCAGACTCAAACTGGCACAACTCTCCAATGGCATACAGTCCACACCGTATATAATTAACGTCGTCGGTCACACCGATAATGTACCGATGTTTTCCGCGCGCTATGCCAGCAACTGGGAGCTTTCCGTTGCTCAGGCCAGCAGGGTCGCCCGATTCTTAATTGACGATATGGGCATGGACCCGAACCAGTTCGTCGTTAGCGGATATTCGTCGTATAGACCTGTCAAACCGAATACCAATACCGGCAATCGAGAAAAAAATCGCAGAGTAGAAATAATCATAAGCAAACGTCTTCCCAATCCGGTCAAGGCAAATGAAGAGCTTATCAACTAGGAAAACGACAATTCAATGATACGAAAAAACATATTAGGCCTCATTCTCTTCGTTGCACTCTTCTGCCTCGGCTTTATCTTAAACGGTAATCTCAGCCTCTATTTCAATCTTTCCGGCCTTTTCATTGTCATTGGAGGCACTGTTGCGGCTTCTCTCCTGAGCTTCAGGATTGAGCAGATAGTGATCGTTTCCCGTGTCCTCTGGTCTGCCTATTACCGTCCAATAAAGAGAGAACCAGAAATAATTAACATTCTGATAGATCTTTCTATTCGGTCACGCATGGAAGGTATCCTCTCGCTGCAGCAGCATGAGAACGAGACGACCATTCTCTTTCTACGCCGGGCTCTGGGTTGCCTTGTTGACGGCTATAAAGCAGAGCAGATCCGCGATATTCTCAATACAGAAATGTACTTTTTCAGGTTACGCCGGGAAGACTCTGAACGCATTCTGCGTTCTATTGCCGACTTCTTTCCGTCATTCGGTATCATCGGTTCGGTGGTCGGCCTGATAACCATGCTCGGCGGGATCGGTGACACCTCAATCATCCTGAAAGCAATTCCCATCGCTCTCACCTCAACCCTCTATGGTCTGGTTTTTTCCAATTTCTTTTTTCTGCCGTTTGCCGCCAACATAAAAGAAAGAACAAATCAGGAACTCCTGCTGCAGAAAATCATCATGGAAGGTGTAATCGCTATCGAATCTGAGATGAACCCTATCATCCTCAAAACTAAACTCGAGTCATTTCTCACCCCATCAGAACGTGATAGTAAACTGGTATCGTATCAGAAAATTCGTGAGCGTTTTCAGATTAATCCTGAATAGATCGAGGCAAGAGGCATATATCGGACACTTAAAAAACCGGTCCACCTATGAAAAGGTACAGTCTCAACATCACCCTGCTACAGGTATTCTATAATGATTGAAATGACCTGAAGGGGCTGTTCAGGAACAATGCCATTTTAACCATTAAAACAAGATATTATAGGACTCATACTCATTGTTCAGAAAACAGATAGACTACATACTCGTAATCTTTCGACTAAAATCCAACTGTTTTCACATCCTCAGATCCGCCCTGAGATCGAAACAGAGACTTCCCCCTTGCCTTTCATTCTTTCGAATTCCTCATACAGCATTCTAGAGAACGATGATTCTATTACGTCCCTGTTTTTTGGCATGATAAAGAGCTTTATCTGCCCTTTTGATAATATCATCGAGCAGGTCATCTTTATTC
>JBFHGS010000312.1:0-5209 GCA_041582995.1 Desulfopila sp.
CTGGGCTGGTTATTTGAAAATTATAAAGAGTTCGAACTGGCAGGTCTTTTGCGGGTTTACGGCAGAATTATACATTCCGCACGTTATGCCAGTGACTTCAGCGAAACCCAAAAGACCTATCGATTCCGTGGTGTAGACCTTACAGCGTATCCTTTGACAATAGAACAGCAATCATGAGTAAAACCAGTCCATTTGCCTTGCCGCACTTAGCCGAGATTTTTCAGCTGCTGTGCCGCGGTCGACATATCTGCATTGAAGATGGCAACATCTACTTTGCCTTGCGCGAAAATCCACAAGCCTATACCGAGCTCTTTTTACATCTGGGCTTTCAGCTCGAGGTGCATTCCAGAGAATTTTACTATTTCCACGGGGGCAAAAGTCTCAGTGCCTTAAGTGAAAAGATGTCTCTGTTTATGTTCATCCTCATGGAACATATCGAAGGGCAGGGTGAACTCGTTGAGCATGCAATCCTGACCAAGAATTTTGTGATAGATGAGCTCCCGCATTTCAGCAGTGAACGATATCAGAATTATATGAAAGAGAGCGGGCTGGAAAGCTTGGCGGATCTGGCCGGTATCGTGGGGAGCCTCGAAAAATTCGGTTTTGTTCAGCGTCAGGGCGAATCGTTTCGCTTCAAGGCCCCGGTATACCGTTTTTTTGATATCTGCAGTGGCATCGCGCAGGAAGGCCGAAAGAGCAGTGTGAACGAGAAGGAGCAACTATGATGAATATCGGCCCAACACGCCTTGTGCTTATCAGATCTGGTAAATATGAATTTGGCGAAATTGAGTTACTTCGCCCTCTGCATCTCATTGGCCCGAACAATGTCGGTAAAACCTCGCTGATTTCGACCATGCAGTTTTTGTATATCGATCGGCAGGACCAGATGCACTTTTCCAGAGACATCCAGCAGACCAGAAAATATTACTTTCCGGATCCGAACAGCTATATCCTCTTCGAATGTATGACGCCCTTAGGCTACAGGGTGGTCGGCGTACATGGGCTGGGGCCGGTAAAAGGTTTTGATTTCGAGCGGTTCACCTACGCCGGTGAACTCAAGCTTGAAGATTTTATTGATGAAGAGCGCAAGGTACGCACCAATAACGCCATCCGTATCCGGCTGGATGACCGTGATTACAGGCTGCTGCAACCGGGCCAGCTGCGAGCGGCTCTGACGGGGATCGGCGAGAGCAAAGGTGTGCGGCTTGAGCTTTTGCCAATGCGCGACAGAGGTGGCTACAGGCGGTTCAGAAAGGTCTTCTCAAACCTGCTGCGACTGGCCCATATCAGCCAGGATGACCTGAAGCGCTTTCTCTACGAGATTTATGAAAACGACTTTCAGCAGAGTGTTATTGATCTGCAGTCGAGTTATTCAAGTCAGTACCGGATCGTCAAAGACTCAGCCAATGAAGTAAAGGATTTAAAGGCGGTTGAGGGAGATATCCGTACAGCCTTGACGCTTGCTGAGAAGAGAAACGCTGTCCGCTCTGAGCTGCCGCAATTCTATACCGAAATTCAGGCACGGGTTGAGCGTATCGCTGAACACAACCTGTTGGCCCAGAAAGAGATACAGAAAGAGCGCAGCGGGCTGGTGACTATCATCGAAGAGAACAAAGGACAGCAGAAGACTCTTAAAAACACTTTGAGTACTGTTTATCAGTCTCTTGGCGTTGTGGTGCGTGATCTTGAAAATCTGCAGCGAAAAACAGAGGAGTTTTCTTCGTATGTTTTAGCCTTTGAAGACGCCGGTATAGCCCGGGTAAAATATCAGATAGAAAATTACGATTATCAGCTGAAGAGTTCCAGCGCCGAACCGGTTCGGCGGGTTCAGGCCCGTATCGAAAAGAACACTGCAGAGCTGCGTAAGCAGGAACTGCTGCTGAATACGATCGCCAACTCGACGGTAAGTTACCTCAAGGCACGTTACTCTGATGAAGAGATTGCCCGGGTCTTCCAGCTTTTTAACCACGATCTGCTCGGTATGACGGTGGCAGCGGGAGAGCTCGAAGTACTGGATGAAGATATACTGGCAGCAACGTTTGAAGCAGTGCTGGCAAAGACCAATGGTGAAGAATACGTGGATGATATGCTGCGTGTTGTCTTCCCTTCATCGTCGAAGCCGGATCTGCAGAAATATTTTGATCCACGCCTCATCGCTGCGACCATTGAAGACCTGCGTGCGGAGCTGGCAAAAGATACCGGCACGCTGCAGGCTGCTCTGCAACGTGAAGATATCCAGAAGAAAAAGGATGCTGAAGAGCAGAGCTTAAAGCTGCTGATCAAAAGGCAACATGAGTATCTGGAATTTCAGAAGGAATGCAAAAACGGCAAAGATCTGGAAAAGAATCGCGCATCTCTTGAGGAGCAAAAAGAACAGCTCGAGAAAAAGCAGAGTGAAATCGGCAAAGAGAGCCGGGCCCATGAAGCTCAGGTGAGAGAGCTGGAGAGCAGACTGAAGAAGATTGCGGCAGAAGATGCAGAGCTTAAGCGGGAGTTTCGTTCTCTTACAATCCCGGATGACAACTGGTCGATACAGGAGATTTTCAGTGAGTTCCCCGACGACATAGAAGAACTTTTTCAGCTCTATGATGAGCACTGTCGTGAAGAACGCCGCACCAAAGAAGGGCTGATCGAAAAGCTGGATACAATTGAAAGCAAAACCTACAGCAGAATAAAGGGCGAAACCGAGGATCAGACCCTGAGCCTGCTGTCGGAAGAGCTGGATGCTCTGGCCCAGAAAGAAGAGGCTGTGGAAAACCTCTGGTCGGGCCTTACTGCAAACCTGCAGACGGCCATAAAGAACATGCTGAAAGATCTGGATACCCTGAAACTCAAGGTTGAAAATCTCAACCGGCAACTGGGTGAGGTCTCTGTATCCAATCTGAGCCGCTTGAAGCTGATAGTAAATGAAAACCATCAGCTCGTGCCCCGTCTCAGAAAGGTGTCTGCCCGGCATGATATGCCGCTCTTTGCCGGAGTGGATAAAAACGAAGAGGCGCTGGAATTTGTCGGTGAGTTCTTAAAAAACTCCGGACGAATTGAACTGCTGCAGCTCTTTGAACTTAACTTTGAAGTAACCAATGTTGAAGGGATCTCTCAGCTCTATACCAAGCTGGAGGCAATTGAATCGAACGGCACAACCATCACGATTAAGGTGCTGATGAACCTTATGCTTCTTCGAGGTCTTATGGATGAAAAACGGAAGATCTCCATCCCTTTCTACCTTGATGAAGCCTCGAGTCTCGATCGTGAAAACGTGCAATCCATTGTCGACCAGTCGCTGAAGCTTGGCTTTACCCCGATTCTCGCAAGCCCTGAAGCTATGGATGTAGCAGATAACCTCTACTTTCTCAAAGACAGAAACGGCAGGTTACGGCTGGGTGAGGATGCCCTGGTTCGGCTGAAGCGTGATGCGGGAGAGGAGCAGGAAGCGATTGCCGATTGAGGTGCGGGCGGAGCTGCACCACATTTCTCATACAACGCAAAAGTAGAACCCGTACTCTTAAAAAAACTGGGTAAAGATGGCAACAGTGTATTGCCTCTTTACCCAGCGTGGTTTGTAGTTACTGCTTGGCGGGCGTTGCGCCGCTCACGCCTATCCTGTTTCGCAGAGTGATAACGACCAGCAGGGTGATAAATAGCAGCGGCAGCACAACAATATTCAGTCGCTGCCAGCCGAGTGAGCTTTCCAGCCAGCCGGAGGCCAGGGCAGAGAGCGTAACCATGCTGAATATCATAAACTCATTGGTTGCCTGGGTTTTGCCTTTTTCTGCGGGAAGATAGGTGTCGCTTACCATTCGGGTTGCGGTGATAAACATAAAGTTCCAGCCGACTCCAAGAAGAATAAGGGCAGTCATAAAGTGCGGATGGCTCACACCGTGCAGGTTGATCGCTACGCATACAAGCATGATAACGCATCCGACACAGATCATTGTGGTGTAGCCAAAGCGGCGGATCAGATGCCCGGTGAAAAACGAGGGCACAAACATCCCCAGCACATGCCACTCGATAACAAAGGTGGATTGAACAAAGCTATACCCCAGACGATTCATAGCCAGCGGTGTAGATTCATAGCCAGCGGTGTAGAAGTCATAAGCAAATTCATTACCGCATAACTCACCACTCCGGTAAGAGCTGCCACGATAAAGGCGGGCTGAAGAGTAATATCGCGCAAAGGCCGTTGTGCCACACTACGTTCAGATATACTCAGCGGCGGAATCTTCACCTGAGTAAGCAATATAAACGCAGTTATATACAAGCCAAGCAAGCCAACAAACGCTGCCGAAAAACCTAAACCCGGCAGCAACTTCTGACTGAAGATAGAAAGGTTCGGCCCGATTACCGCCGCCAGTACACCACCCGCCATAATCAGCGATACCGCCTGACTCTTATGCTCCGGCTCACACACCTCCATCGCCGCAAACCGATACAGGGTTGAAAAACCAATCCCGATCCCGATAAGCGTTGTCGCCAGACAAAACAGCACAAAGCTCTCACTCCACAAGGCAAAAACAGCAAAAGCCGCCCCGGTAATACCGGTAAGATTCCCCATAATAAACCCACGCCTACGCCCAAACCGCTGCATGATGAGCGATGCGGGAATAGTGGCAGACATCAGCCCGATAAATTGCATGGCAATGGGGAAGGTAATCCATTGGTGCGAAGGCGCTAGGCCGCGCCCGATGAGCGGGGTAACGGAGACGAGGAGGATGTTGCCAGAGGCAAGTAGGGCTTGGCAGAGGGAGAGAAGTATTACTTGGCGATTCATGCTGTTGTTTTTGTGGGGAAGTAATGAAGTTAGAAGAGGCAGTGGAGGATAGTTTCTTTTGGGGCGCAATAGTTATAAAGAGTTTTATTTCACAGTTCTTTAGTATAACCGAGCAAAGCATCGTTCTAGATGTTTCGTTGACAGGGAGGGAGATTCATCAGCTAACCTAGGAAAATATTTTTCCGATGGTAGCAGAGAAAATCTTGATCTGGAGCGAAACGGTTTGGTAGATTTATTTTTGTACCTATGAAATTAGTCAAAATTCTCAACTCTTTTGCAGAAGTATTGATAACTCTAGACCCCTATGTGTCAGGATAGTTTTCGCCTCCCATATTTCCAATTATCCAATGGGCGAAGCGAGATTCGACAGTGTCAAAACGTTATTCAGATGAGTTTAAGGAATCAGTTATCAAGAAAATGATGCCACCTTCTCCGGTATCC
>JBFHGS010000313.1:0-5172 GCA_041582995.1 Desulfopila sp.
ATGCCCTGCCTCAGCAAGCAATCGCGTGAGCCTGCCACTGCCGCAGCCAATTTCGAGGATACTCGAATGGTGTGGCAACGCGGTGAGATAGAAATCCAGATCCTGCTGGAAACTGCCCATTTCAAGATCATAGATTTCTCTATAGAGACCTTCGGGGAGTGGAAGGTATACATCTTCAGGTTCTTCGTCGTAACTGGAGTGGATCTTCATTGAAAATTCCGCAAATGACATCTGTTACCAGGGAGAATATCGGCCCCGGCGAAAGTGAAATTGAAAAAGGGAGTGTGGGGAATTCGCTATCTCCCTACCGTGTAGTGAAAAGTACAGGTTGAACTGGATTGCCTCAACAGTTGCAGGCCGATCGGCGATCGGTTCTTAGAATAAATAATCTGGGATTCTATATACAAAGAGAAAAAAAGAGTTGCAAAGTTAATTCGGTATTTGTATTGTGCCCGTAAATGAGCAGTAATGATAATCAATATCAAATAATAATAATTACGGAGGTACTCCAATGCAGAAATATGTATGTACAGTATGCGGTTATACTCATGATGGTGCAGCACCTGAAAAATGTCCACAGTGTGGTGCAAGTGCTGCAAAATTCAAAGTTCAGGAAGAAGGCGTACAGGCCTGGGCCGATGAGCATGTCGTTGGTGTTGCGGTTGGTGTCGATGCTGAGGTGATTGAAGGTCTTAAAATGAACTTTACCGGTGAGTGTACTGAGGTTGGTATGTATCTTGCCATGGCTCGCCAGGCTGACCGCGAAGGTTATCCGGAAGTTGCTGAAGCGTACAAGCGTATTGCCTGGGAAGAGGCAGAGCATGCTGCCAAGTTTGCAGAATTACTTGGTGAAGTTGTTGTTGCTGATACCAAGGCCAATCTTGAGGCTCGTGTTGCTGCAGAGCATGGCGCCTGTGCAGGCAAGAAGGCACTTGCAACCCGTGCCAAACAGCTGAACCTGGATGCAATCCATGATACCGTACATGAGATGTGTAAGGATGAAGCACGTCATGGGCAGGCATTTGCAGGTCTTCTCAAAAGGTACTTCGCATAATAGCGTGATGATACGGTCTGATCTCTTTCGTCATAGGTATTGTCGCACATGAATAATAGAGCAACAATAACAGATTCTCGAATATCAGGCCGTCTCCTCCCGCTTCGTTCGCGGTAGGTAAAAGTATAAAAAGGTGAACTGATTGGTTATAGTTCACCTTTTTAATTTTGAGTCAGGGACGCAGAGCAAAGGACAGATCTGAGTCTTTGCTTACCGTATTTTCACTGAACTACCTGAAAATACGATAGTCCTCTCAGCCCTTACCCCTCACAGCCGCCGACTCTCTCCTCACGCGTTATCAGCCGCATACGCAGAAGCTGCACACTCATTTTTGCCGAGATCCAGTTCTTCCGCCTTGTCGTCATCGACGTGTTCGAGGTTGGCGTTGATCTTTCTGATGGTGGCGTATTCTTTGGGTTGATCGCGCATGTTTGCTTTGATGAACGTGAGAAATTCAGCTTCGTTATCGATGCCGAAGATATGCTGGTTATGTTCAATCGCCTCCTCGAGAGGAGCAGTGAAAGCGAGTTGCGGATTGGCTTCCTTCCAGCTGATATAATGTCCGGGCAAAACATACATAGAATGGTCGAGTTGCTGGATGTTCCGGAGAGTCCCGAACAATATATCGGACCATTCATCAACCTTTCCGCCCAGATCGGGGCGCCCGACTGATTGCAGAAACACGGTGTCACCAGTGATCATAAAACGATTATCAATGATAAACGAGGTCGAACCGGGAGTATGACCCGGGGTGAACTTCACTGTGACTTGTGGTCCTTCGGTTGAGAATGAAAGGTTCTGACCGTCAATAAGTCTGGTATACGGAAATTGTGCTTCACTGAAATCGGAGGCATTGGCAAAGACCTCAATACCCATTGTTTGCTGAAGTATTCGACTACCGGCAATATAGTCTGCCTGCAGATGGGTTTCGCAGCTGCAGAGTATCTTTAAACCTTTTTCTTTGGCGAATTCTTCATAGAAATCCACGTTGCGGGAAGGATCGAAGAGCATCAGTTCACCATTACAGGCGAGACCGTAGCTGCAGGAAGCTTTGCCTGGACGGATGAACTGATACATTGCAAAGGTTTCATCGGGGTTCAGTAATACAGGAACAAGCAGGTTACCCCATGATTTGATACCGCCTTCAAGATAGCCTACGTCAGCGAATCCATTGTTTTCCAGAATTTCAGCTACAAATTTTGCTGAGCCTTCACTCGCACAGATGACGCGTACCGGTTTGTCTTTCTTCAGTTTGCTGACGCACTCTTCTTCGATTTCCATGAAGTCGAAATAGGAGATGTTGTGCATTTCAAACGGGAAGGGCGATTCGACCTGAAAGCGGCTGAAATCCTCAGAATTACGTACATCCAGGAGTGCAATGTCCTGATTGGTGGTGAGCCAGTCGTACAGCTCACGGGCGGTATAACGAAAGATGCTCATACGATACCTCTTTATTGAGATGCTTAAATACGGAATATGAACAGTAGCGACAATGAATACTGTATGCCTTATAAACGTTGTTCGAGTTCCCGGGTCAGGCGCTGCAGGTGTTTACGCTCTTCGGCGGCCATTTGCAGATAAAACGATTTGAGTTCCTCATCAGTTTGTTTTCGGGCAAGACGAGTATACATGTCGTATGCCTGAGACTCAAACATCATTCCCACCTGCAGGATTGACTCTATATCTTTAAACTGATTACCAAAACGGGTGAGAAAATCATCCACATCAATTCCACCTTCCGCAACAACAGCTGATGTATCGGCCGGATTGAGAGCAATGTCCTGATACTGAGCGTTCAGTTTAGCCATGTGGCCATCTTCAAGTTTAGCCATATATTCCAGCAATTCTGTGTGGTCCGGCACGTCTGTCTTGACGGACAACAGCAGATAGAACTGCTTCAGCCCCATTTCCATTGCATATGCCATACTGAGTGCTGAAGAAAAATCACCAGTAATGAAATATTCCAGGCCGAGCTCTTCTGTGCCACCAATATGCTGCCCCTGCCATCTGGTAATACCGCCGGTCATATTGAGCACACGAGGAAAATCGGCTTTGGTGAGAATCTGGCAACCGGCCTTGCTGCGTACACCGCTGCGGCAATAGACAATGGTCTCGAGCTCCGGATCGAGCTCCTGCAGTCTGTCCGGTAATTCACCAAGTGGAATAAGTATCGCGCCTGGGATGTGGGCCTGCTCATATTCCCCGGGTTGACGAACATCCAGCAATTGAAAAGAACCGGCAGGCTTGGAAGCTATGTACTCCCGAGTTTCTTCCGGGCTGATATTTTCATTTTTGGCAAAGAGTGACATCCAATTCATAGTAAATTGTCCCCTGTAATAGTTTGCACGAGAATCTCCCGATGAAACGCAATATGATTGTCAGGCGTGTGGTGGTATACCGATTCGGTGTCGCCTGGTGTGTCTTCTTCTACTTGTGCAGAATGCCGGCGTCTTCCGGTGTAGCAGAGTAGCAATCGATATGGATGAGCCAGAAATCTGCGGCTGCATCTCTTATCGCATTCATTTCATCATCGCGCAGCCAGTGACTGTCGGCAGGAAGATTGTAGAAAAAAGAATCGATGCCGATGAATCCGTCGAGCAGATGGCTGAGTACATGTAAAACCTTGCTGGGATAGCCATGCTCAAGGGTTTTCAGGTCGGTAATGTTCTGCACCCCCGTCTGCCGCAACTCTTCTATAAGAGAGCTGACAGTCGTCTTGTTCTTCTGTTGGGCGGCTGCGATATCGGTATAGAAATCCGCATCCAGGCCCGAACGGCATTTGTCGTCGATAACCTGGATGCAGTCATAAATGACAAGAGAGGTGAGGTCGAAGAATTTTTGAACCTGCTGGCAGCAGTGTTCATAGGATTTACCTGCCACCAGGATCTTATGCTGAGCTATTCTTTGCATTTAACCGTATTTCCTGTCAGTGGGTTGCTGAATTAGTTCTGTTCAGCAACGGTATGAGTTTTTATCGCTTTACCAATCCTGTGTCCCATAGCGATGCACTCATCGAGTATCTCGGCGGTGGGTACATACTTGTGTTTGAGACCGTCTTCGATGAGTTCAATTTTCATTTCTTCAAGAGCTGCATTCAGTAACTTTACCGATTCGCCGCTCCAGCCATACGAGCCGAAAGTCGCGCCGATTTTGTCGAGAGGTTTCAAGCCCCGCATATACATCAGGAACCCGGCCATGTTCGGCATCAACCCGTTATTGAGGGTAGGGCTGCCGACAATAACCGCTTTGGAGTCGAGTACTTTGGTCATGATGTCGCTGCGATGGTGGAATTTGAGGTTGATGAGTTCAGTAGCTACCCCCGTTTCCTCAAGACCCGTAGCGATGGATTTTGCCATCATTTCAGTTGAATGCCACATCGTGTCATAAATAACCAGAGCTCTTTCGCTGCACTCACCAGCGCTCCATCTATGATATGCCTGAAGTATCTGATCCTGATGAGTACGCCAGATAACCCCATGATCCGGAGCTATCATTTTGATATCGAGGTTCAGGTCGGCAACGGCTTGCAGCAGTTTTTTCACCAGTGGTGAGAAGAGATAGAGGATATTCGCATAGTATTTGGCGCTTTCCTGCATTACCTCAGACATTGGTACCTGATCATCAAACCGGGCGCTGGTTGCGTAGTGTTGACCGAAGGCATCGCTTGAAAAGAGAATACCGTCCTCTTTAATAAATGAAAACATGGAATCGGGCCAGTGCAGCATGCGGGTTTCGAGAAACTGAATGGTACGTTTGCCGAGGCTTATTTCGTCGCCCGATTTTACAATCTCAAAAGGCCAGTTATTCTGATGGAAATGGTCGAGAATAGCCCTGTGACCCATTGGCGAGCAGATAACTTTCTCAGGCTTTATTATATCAATCAATTCCGGTAAAGAACCGGAGTGATCCATTTCGACATGATTTACAACGAGGTAATCTATTTTCTCGGGGTCGATAATTGCCCGGATATGCCGCAGCAGATCATCCATGTGAGACCGCTTGACAGTATCGAACAGGGTGACTTTTTCATCAATAATAAGAAATGCGTTGTACGTTGTCCCCCTGTAGGTGGAATAGCCGTGAAAATCTCTTACATCCCAATCAACTGCACCAACCCA
>JBFHGS010000314.1:0-5085 GCA_041582995.1 Desulfopila sp.
CCGTGGACCGCAAGCTTGCCGATATCACCACCCGGAAAAAAGATCGGGTCGACGACGTAAGAGTCGGTGGTAAAAGCCAGTTTGCCCGGCTGGTTCTCCAGTATCGCGCTGTCTTCGAGGCTGTGCAGGGTCGGATTATCCAGATGCTTCAGGAACAGGTTGCTGATCAGTTCCTGGCTGGCCAGTCCGCCGCTGCCGTGGTCAAGAAGAATGGTTTTTTCAGCCATGCAATATCTCACTCATTTTATACAATATATTTAAATAACAATGTCCGAAGCAATACTGCCGAGGTACGGGAAGAGCACCTGAGAGATATTACTCCGGACTGTGATAACAACGTCGAATCAAATATCCTGGCCGTATTTGAAGTAAGCGGCACAGGTGCCCTCACTGGAAACCATACACGGTCCTATCGGGTTTGATGGTGTACAGCGTTTTGCATAGAGCGGGCAGTGTTGCGGGGTATTGATACCTTTCAGAATCTGACCGCACATGCAGCCTTTGGCTTCTTCAACTTCCGGAAGTTCGATTTCCAGGCGAACCTGAGCATCGAATTCTCTGTAGGCATCACGAATCTTAAGACCGCTTTCGGGTATGACGCCAAGTCCGCGCCACTCCATATCTGCTGGTTCGAAGATTTCGTATACCATCTTCTGAGCACGGGGATTACCTTCCCAGTTGACAACACGCGGGTAAGCGTTTTCAACTTTCACATCTCCGGTCGCAACCTGTCTGGCCAGCATAATGAGACTCTTGACCAGATCTGCTGTTTCAAAACCGGCGACAACGCAGGCCAGGCCATATTTTTTTGCAAGCGGCTCGTAGGCTCCGGCACCGATGATAGAAGAGACATGCCCGGGACAGAGCAGGCCGTCAATCTTCAATTCAGGATCATCCAGCAGAGCGATCAATGGTGGCGGCATAGTCTTCTGGGTAGAGAATACTGCAAAATTTGATACGTTCTGCATTTTTGCCGCCATAATGGTTGCGGCAATTCCGGGTGTTGTTGTTTCAAAACCGACCCCCAGAAATACCATCAGCTCATCAGGATTCTGTTTGGCTATTTCGAGGGCATCCATTGGGGAATAGACAATATCCACCTTTGCGCCGCGTGAGCTGGCGTTGGCCAGTGAACCATTGCTTCCAGGTACTCTGAAGAGATCCCCAAAGATAGCGACACGTACACCAGGCCTGTCCGCCATAGCAATAAAGGCATCCATATGCGGTGCGGAGGTAACGCAGACCGGACAGCCGGGGCCGGAAACAAGCTCCATGCCGTCGGGGAGGATGGAACGCAGGCCGTTTCTGAAAATGGCCATGGTGTGTGAGCCACACACTTCCATGATCCGTAAAGGAGAGGTCACAGCTTGTTTCAGCTCTTCGACAAGAGGCTTGACAAGTTCGAGATCCCTGTACTCATCAAGGTGTTTCATTGTTCAATTCCGTCGGGTGAAGAGAGTAACTCCTCTGGCATTGTGTCTGCGAGTTGTTTCAGCAGGTCGAGGTTTTTCTTAGCCTCTTCCTCAACAAGGGAATGAATGGCGAATCCTGCATGGATGATGACGTAATCACCAATATTCGGCCAATAGTCAACAATATCGAGTCGTACTTCTTTACTGATTCCGTCAGCGTCTACTGTAGCTATCTGGCTGGTGGTGAAATCATCAGGATCACCTTCAACTTTGATGACCCTCATGGGTATTGCGAGACACATGTTGCAAACCTCCTATTATTGTCTGGCCAAGGGAGATACCACCATCGTTGACAGGTAGTGAATCTCCAGTGAAAACTTCAAAATTACCGGCTCGCAGCGTATGTTGAAAACCTTCCAGCAGCAAACTGTTCTGCATACAGCCTCCCGCAAGTACAACCTGTCTGATACCGGTTCGGGTAGAGAGGCGACGGATAAGTTCGCTAATGGTGCTGATAAGCAAATAATGAAATTGCAATGCTATGCTGTCTTTCTGCTGACCCTGAGCAAGAGCAGCAAGAGTCAGTTTAACAAATTCTGATGAACAAATCTCCCATTTTTCGCCCTTTTCGCACAACAACGCAGGTCTGCCAAGACTGTCAAAAGGCGGGATATGCTTGTACCACATTGTGGTTGCTGCATTTCTTGCACATGATTCCAGTTCGATTGCTGCCTGACCTTCATAGGAAATTTTTTCACGGATACCAAGAATCGCGGATATAGCGTCAAAAAGGCGACCGCAACTCGAGGTAAGTGGAGAGTTAAAGTTGTTGACCAACATCGAATTGATGATCTTGATTTTTCCTTCCGTGATGGAGGCAAGTCCTTCCGGTAGCCTGTCTTTTGGCCAGGGCGAATTGCCATTGGCCAGAAAGAGGGCGGAAAGTGCCATGCGCCAGGGCTCTGCTGCTGCCGCATCGCCTCCGGGGAGATGCAGTTGTTCGAGATGTGCCAGTCGTGAATAGTGAGTCAGCTCAGCCTGCAGGATTTCACCACCCCAGATGGTTTTATCGGGGCCATAACCGGTGCCGTCGAGAATGATGGCAAGTACAGGATCAGACAATCCGTGTTCTGCCATGACCGCAACTGCATGCGCGTGGTGATGCTGAACCTGATAGAGGGGCAGACCAAGACCTGTAGCATAATGGCTGCTCATATAATCGGGATGCAGATCGCAGACAGCAATTTCCGGCTCTATCTGGAACACCTGTTTGAGATGTTCGACAGATTCGGTGTAGAAGTCAAAAGATTCAAGATTAAAGAGGTCGCCTATATGCTGGCTGGGGAAAACCGTCTGCTCTCTGGCAAGACAGAAGGTGCTTTTTAAGCCGGCACCGCAGGCAATGGTTTGCGGGAGCTGCCAGGGAACTTCGATCGGAGACGGTACATAGCCGCGGGCTCGCCTGAAAATCTGTGGTTTACCTGCAACCACTCGTGCTACCGAATCATCGATACGAGTGACAATTTCTCGATTATGCAACAGAAAATAATCCGCAATGTTTGCAAGTCTCGCGATGGCATCATCATTTGCGGTACAGATTGGTGCGCCGCTGGCATTACCGGATGTCATGACCAGGCAATCCGGGCATTGCTGCTGTTTGAACAGCAGATGATGAAAGGGAGCGTAGGGGAGCATGACACCCAGTTCACCTATGCGGGGGGCCAGCGTATCCGCGAGGGAATATGTTTCTGATTTCTTCAGCAGCACAATAGGATGCATCATCGACAGGAGGAGATCCTCTTCCGCCTTACTCACGCTGCAATGTTTTCTGATTGTGGCGATATCCGGCATCATGACAGCCAGTGGCTTATCCGGTCTGCCTTTGCGCAATCTGAGAAGATCTATCGCATCGGGCGAAAGGGCATTAACTGTCAGATGGAAGCCACCGAGACCACGTATGGCAAGAATTTTGCCGGATGCAAGAGCAGCTGAAGCCTCAGCGAGCGGAGAATCGCATTCAAGATGCGAGCCGTCGCGATCATGCCAGAAGAGGTGCGGGCCGCAATCTGCACAGGCGTTCGGTTGGGCATGGAATCTTCTGTCTTTCGGATCTCCGTATTGCTGTCTGCAGACCGGACACATAGGGAAAACCTTCATAGAGGTCTTCGGTCGATCGTAGGGAATAGTCTCAACTATGGTAAATCGGGGGCCGCAATTGGTGCAGTTGATAAACGGGTAGTTATAGCGATGATCTGCAGGATCAAGCATTTCCCGCAGACAGTCGTCACAGATTGCAATATCCGGTGGAATTGAGGTTTTAGCAGATGCGCCTGCAACGGAGGCAAGGATGGTAAAAGACCCCTCTGCAACCGGTTCGGTCAGAGGTTTCTCTTCAATGGATGTTATTCGGGCCAGAGGCGGAGCCTCATTTTTCAAACCTTCTACAAACAAAAAAAGCCTGTCGTCTTGAGCTGATGCCCTGATAAGGACGCCGTCACTGGTATTTGTCACCGTGCCGGATATCTCAAGACGAGAGGCCAGATTGTACACAAAGGGTCGAAACCCTACACCCTGCACTGTACCGCGGATGAGGATCTCGAGCCCTTGTTGGTCCTGCTTATTTGTGTAAGAACTTGTCACCGGTAAAAATAGAGGAAATGATACCCTCCGGCTCCTTCACGTCATTCCAGATACACAGGTATACGTGAATAATTGCAAACATCATGAACCACCACATAAACAGGTGATGGAGGTAACGGCCCCACTGCTGGCTGCCGAAGATACCGAGTCCGAGTCCTTCCCAGAAAGGAGCTTCTGGAAAGAGCATATAGAACCCGCTGATGATCATCAATATAGCGACGATGAATGTGAAAAGATAGGTAAGTCCGGCCAGAACGTTATGGCCGATCCGGGCATCATGCTTTTCACTGATATACGCATAACGCAGGATTGTAGAAAAGAGATTTTTGATATTGCGCGGAGTTATCGGCAGAATATCCCATACTCTTTCCTGAGAGTTACCGAAAATGTAGAGGAAAGCGCGAATAATAATCGCACTCGCAAATACATACCCGGCGATAAAGTGACTAAAGCGCATAATTGCCATCGGGAAACTTGCGCTACCCTCGATCATTGTGTTGGTCCACGGTCCGTTAATATAGATACCGGTGACACACAGAGTCACAATAGAGAGGGCATACATCCAGTGAAACAGCCGGAACAATACGCTCCAGCAGTACTTCTTTTCAAATGTTGCCATTGTATTTACCTCCTACGGTTTGTACCGGAAAAGAAAGGTTACGAATAAAAGACAAACTGTAATTACAGAGCCTTCACTTTAATCGTTTCCTTGCCTTCCGGATCAAGCATGTGGACCGCGCAGGCGATACATGGATCAAATGAGTGAATAGTACGCAGAACTTCAAGAGGTCTCTCAGCATCAGCAATAGGATTGCCCACAAGAGAAGCTTCGTATGGTCCAAGCTGTCCCTGTGCGTCGCGAGGACCTGCGTTCCAGGTTGAAGGTACAACGGCCTGGTAGTTCTTGATTTTGCCGTCCTGAATAACGATCCAGTGTGACAGGAGACCCCGAGGAGCCTCGTGAACACCGACACCACGCTGCTCGCCTTTTGGAAAGACAGGCGGATTGAAAATCTCGTAGTCACCGGAAGCG
>JBFHGS010000315.1:0-5077 GCA_041582995.1 Desulfopila sp.
AACTCCTGGATATGTTCAAATGCATCTGTTTTACCCCAGCCAATATTTGCTGGTAGCTCCAGTTCTGCCACGACTGAGGCAGCAGATCCATTCTGGTCTTCGAATTTTTCGAGCAGGATGTCGGCTGCTTCTTCCATGTGGGTAAGCCATATTTTCTGGCCTGAAACTTCGCCTGCACGATAGAGCCGGCTCCAGGCGCCAAGTCTATTTTTGATCGCAGTTGCAGTGGGACGCGATATTGTTTCTTTCAGCTGCTGCAGTTCTTCAAACAAAGATTCATCCTCCTCCTCCATTTCTCCCTGAAGTGTTCTGAAGAGGCTGTCTTCTTCGTCCTCAAGCAGTGCCATCTGCATTGCCACTTCTTCCTCCTCCCGATCGAGAATTTCCCCGATTTTCAGGACAAGTCGAGCCTGCCAGAGTTGTAGATCAATATCCTCTTTTGATACTGGTGCAACACTATGGCTACCGAGGAGTGAGGTGATAATTCCTCGGGAACTGTCATCAACAGAAGCCTTTTTAGCGGAGAGTGCAGCTACGGTAAGAGAACTGAGCTGTGCCGCGTAATCGTCTTTTCTCTCCCGGATGTCACGGATAAGGTGAAGAAACCTGTCACGATTCTCACCGAGTGGGCAGGGAGTATGTGCTTGACAGAGGCCGCTACTTTTGAATATATCTGCGGCGTTGTCGGTTGTTTCGGTTGATTCAACGGGCTGGAGAAGATGCGTTTTCTGAAACAGCAGAAATATCGGGAACTGACTGCCGGAGTAGATTTCTGTTCCGGGAAAATATAATGCTTCGAGTGTGCTCATATGTCTGAATTAAAAGAAAGATTTACGTTTATTGCTTCCGCTATTCTGTATCTGCTTTTCAATCTGAGGCTGGGGGCTGACGCTATGGCGACAGCACAGGCTACAGGCTGGCAGATTCTTCAGACAGCACCATTTGTTGCGGGTGTTGCCTATATAATCGTTGCTCTGTTGCAGTATATGGCAGGCGGAAAAACGATGCCATGGGATCGTCGTCTGCGCCTGTTTTTTGCTCTGGGTATCCTCAGCGGTCTTGTCTATGGTATCTATGAATATGCAGGCCAGGGAACCTTTCCGCAATAATACCCGCCTGTTCCTGTGCTGTAAACCGCGAAGTTCCTGAGGTCGGGGTCCCGGCGGTGTAACGTTGCGGAACATTTTTTCATATTATTATCTGATTAGTCCCTGGATTTCAGGTTGATCAGGTGAGGCGTGAAGCGTGAGGCGTGAACTGCATTCGTCGAAATATTATATATGTGACCGTATCTGCGGCAATATGTAAAGCCGGGATGCCCGGCTTTGTATACTCCTTACACCTGATGCTTCTATCTCACCATTGTTGCTGAAAATGAGAGGTCATCAGATAGTATTTTACGAACTGCCCGGTTCCGGTTGGCGCTCAGGTGTTACTTCTGTCGGACCGGTTGCGTTTGTATCGCACAACAATACTCCGGTGGATATCCTGCCGGCATCATCCCACTTCTTTATGGTGACCTGCCATGTTGTACCTTCACGTCTCCAACCGCACAGAAAATCTTTTGCAGCATCTGGTTCATGTCTTCCGGGCGAGTGAACGGCGCGACCTGTTCGAGAAAGAGTATTTTCTTATCCAAAGTCAGGGAATGGAGAGGATGATTTCCCAGACACTTGCTGAGAATTTCACCAGCTGGTGCAACTTCGAGTATTTTCTGCCGCTCAGTTTCCTGAAGCACAGTGCCGAAAAACTCGGCATGGAGATTACCCCGGACGGCTATGAACGAAAAATCATGGCATGGCGGATCGAAGAGTTGCTGCGTGAGTTGCCCGGAGACGAATATCAACCGCTTCGGAGTTATCTGCAGGGAGATAATCTGGATCTGAAGCGATATCAGCTGGCAGATCAGCTCTCCAATATTTATGACCAGTACCAGATGATGCGGCCTGAAATGCTGGCTGCCTGGGCACAAAATCGACTGGTGACCGGTGATCCTTCTGAGATATGGCAAAGGTCGATTTGGGCACGTCTTACCGACCGTCTTGAAGGTGCCCCTCATCGCGGTATGGTGCTGCAGAAGGTAATCGATAGACTTCGGACCGGGGAAAACCTGTCGCCGCTGCTACCCGAACGTGTTTCAGTATTTGGTCTTTCAATTATGCCACCTCTCTTCCTCGGCTATCTTCAGGGTCTGGCTCAGCACTGTGAGGTACATCTGTATGTGCTTTCACCCTGCAGAGAGTATTGGGGAGATATCGAGAGCCGCAGAAAAATGCTGCAGCGCAGTTTAAACAGCAGTGATACCCAGACACTTGAAATGGATGACGCGCCTGAGACTCACCCTTTGCTGGTATCACTTGGTCAGCAGGGTCGTGATTTTCAGCGTATGCTGTTTGATGATGTGCATTTCGAACTGGAATTTGACAGTTATGAAGAACCGCTCGACACCGGGGAACTGACCCTGCTGCGCCAGCTGCAGTCCGACCTGCTGAAAGGTGAGGTCGGCCGAAATCCTGTGCCCTGGCCTGAGGATGACCATTCGATCCGGATCTCAGCCTGCCACTCGAGGCTGCGTGAGATAATGGTGCTGCGCGAACATATCCTGCGCTGGCTTTACGACGACCCTGAATTGAAACTCCGTGATATTGTCGTCATGGCTCCTGATATTCAGGAGTATTCCGCGCTTATTCCTGCAGTTTTCAGTGATATCCAGCACTCGATTTCTGATCGCAGTCTGCGCAGGCGAAACCCTGTGCTGGCTGCGTATGATGATTTCCTGGGATTGTTTCAGGGGCGTTTCGGCTGGGATCAGCTCCTTGACCTGTTGAAAGAACCTGTAATTGCCGAAAAACTGCAGCTTGCCCAGTCCGATCTCGAAACTCTTCAGCAATGGGTGACGCAGTGTGGAATCCGTTGGGGCCTTTCCGGTAAACATCGTGGGGAAATGGGCCTGCCTGAATTTGATGAATGCAGCTGGAATGCAGGGCTGCAACGGTTGCTTATGGGCTATGCTATTGATAGCGAGGAGTTTGTTGACGGTATCCTGCCGTTTGTCGATATAGAGGGTAGCGGAGCAGCGGCTCTTGGTGGACTTTGCCAGTTTGTCGGATTGCTGGAAAAGGCCCGTACCGACTTTGCCGGAAAGCACACGTTAAAAGAATGGTCTGCCGTGCTGATTCAGTATGCCGGACAGTTGTTTCTCGATGATTCTGAACGAAGCAATACCAAAGAGTATCTGGAACTGCATGAGATACTCGCCAGTCTTGGGGATGACCCCGGTGAGTTTCATCAGAGCGAGGTGGATTTTACCGTAATCCGTACCTGGCTTGAGCATATGGCCAGAGAGACGCGTTCGAGTTCCGGCTTCCTGCGGGGGCAACTTACCTTTTGTTCCATGTTGCCCATGCGTTCCATTCCGTTTAAGAACGTCTGCATTATCGGTCTGAATGATGGTGCCTTTCCGGCCATAGACCGGTCTTCAACCTTTGATCTCATGGGCTCGAGCCATAAACCGGGAGACAGGTCGCGCAGGATGGATGACCGCTACCAGTTTCTCGAGGCGTTGATGGCTGCCCGGGAGCATCTGTATCTCAGTTATATCGGTCAGTCCATCAAGAACAATGAAAAAATACCGCCATCTGTTGTGGTGACAGAATTGCAGGAGTTGCTCACTGACTATTACGGGGCGGAAGATGTTGCGGTGTTTCATCCGCTGCACCCGTTTAGCAGCAGATATTTCACAGGCCGGGAACCGGATCTTTTCAGCTATGATGAGACCTATTGTGCAGTGGCGAAAAGACTGCAGCAACCTGCGGCACCTGTCTCCAGCTGGTGGAGTGGACAACGTGATATTGAGGTAAGTGAGATTCATATATCCGATCTCTTCCGTTTTTATTCCAACCCTCAGCGCTGGTTTGTACAGAAGTGTCTCGGGGTTCGATTGGCAGGTGATATTGAGGTGGTTGCTGAAAGCGAGACCTTTGTCCCTGAGGGGCTTGATAAGTATCTGCTCGATCAGGAGTTGCTCGATCTGCTTTTGCAAAACGGTAATCCTGAATGCGCTCAGCAAAAACTGCGGGTAACGGGACGCTGGCCGCTCGGGTCACCCGGTGCCATTGCCTATGAACGCAAGATTGCAGAGCTTGGAGATTTTGTCGAAAGCGTAGCCGAGGCTGATATGGGAGGCCGGAGCGAAGATATTCCGATAGATATCGAGGCAGGTGGGTATCATCTCACGGGGACACTATCAAATGTGTATGAAAACGGTGTAATGCTCTGCCGGTATAGTAATCTCAAAGGTAAGGACCTGCTGGTGGGCTGGCTGCATCATCTGCTCTATGCAGAGATAACCGGCAGACAGGCAGACACGGTAATCTTTGCCAAAGACAGCAGTACGCGTCTGAGTGCCGGGTGTACAGCTGAACCTTCTCTGGAAACGCTGGTTCAGCTCTTTGTGTCTGGCTGTCGACAGCCAAGTTCTCTGTATACTGAGCCCGGGCTTGCCTGGGTGCAAAAGGCTGGAAAAGGAGAAGGGATGCGCGAGGCTGCTCTTTCAAAACTTAAATACATCCTTGATAATAGTTATGACGCAGAGTTGGCCCTGCTGTTGCGCAACACAGCGCTCGAAAGCGTACTTGGGGAAGACTTTGAAGAGCTCTGTGAGGCAGTGCTGCTACCCATCTGGAGATGTGCCAATGCAAACTGAAAATTATCTGGATTGCGCCACGACACCACTGCAAAAAGGTGTGAATCTGGTCGAGGCAAGCGCGGGAACGGGCAAGACATACGCCATCGCCATGCTGGTGTTGCGTTGTATTACAGAACTTGAGGTACCCATAGATAAGGTGCTGGTGGTGACCTTTACCAAGGCTGCAACTGAAGAACTGCGCAGCAGAATTCGTCAGCGGCTGGTTGAGGCTCGTGACCTGCTGGAAGGTACAGGTAATTCAACTGATGCGACTATGCAGGTATGGGCCGGCACCATAACTGATAGCGTTAAAGTGAAAAAGCGGCTGCAGCTGGCGCTCTTTGATATAGACCGGGCCGGTATTTTCACCATTCATTCCTTTTGTCAACG
>JBFHGS010000316.1:0-5061 GCA_041582995.1 Desulfopila sp.
ATAAACAATGCAGTTTTCGTCGCATCATTTTGCAGGGAAAACCCAAGTATATCTTTAAAGTCTGTTAATCCATTATTACCGCCAAAACCCATTTCATTTCTGAAAAAAGCCAGCAGCAAAGCATACGTCATAGCCTGGGTAATGATCGAAAGATAAACCCCGGTCACGCGGGAACGAAATGCAAACCAGCCAAAGATAAAGGCCAGCGCAGCAGGTACAAGAAGTACCATCAGCATGGCAAACGGGAACCAGTTGAATCCATGCCAGAACCAGGGAAGTTCATGCAGATTCAGAAACACCATAAAGTCAGGCAATATCGGGTTTCCATACACACCTCTGTCGCCAATCTGGCGCATGAGGTACATTCCCATTGCGTATCCGCCCAGAGCAAAAAAGGCGCCATGGCCAAGACTGAGAATACCGAGGTAACCCCAGACCAGATCGACAGCCATTGCCAGCAACGCGTAACACAGATATTTGCCCAGCAAGGTCATCGTGTACGTCGAAATGTGCAGGGCGTGGGTTTCAGGAAAAATCTGGTTACAAACAGGTACGATAAAAGCCGTCGCCGCAAGTACAGCCAGCATGACCATACCGGGTTTATCTGTAAAAAGTGGTTTAAATAGTGACATGAATTACTCCGCGGCTCGGCCCTTCTGCGGGAACAAGCCCTGGGGACGTTTCTGAATAAAGAGAATAATAAAAACAAGGATCACTATCTTGGCGAGCACTGCGCCACTCCATGGCTCCAGAAATTTATTGGCAATACCTAATGAAAGTCCGCCAAGCAGGGTTCCCCAGAGATTGCCCACTCCACCAAAAACAACAACCATAAACGAGTCAATAATATATGCCTGGCCAAGGTTGGGACCAACATTAGTAAGCTGAGAAAGTGCAACCCCTGCGATTCCGGCAATACCTGAACCAAGGCCAAAAGTGAGCGCGTCAACCCGTGCAGCACGTACCCCCATCGCCCTGGCCATCGCCCTGTTTTGCGCAACAGCCCGTACATGCAGACCAAGAGAACTTTTCTTCAATAAAAGATACAGTCCTGCAAAAACCAGCATGGCAAAGATAAAGATGATGACCCGGTTGGTTGTAAGAGACAGGAGGGGGTTGAAAACAATTGAGCCACTCATCCAGTCAGGAGCGGCAACACTTCTATTCAATGGAGAAAAGATGGTACGCACTGTTTGCTGCAGCACCAGACTGATACCAAACGTTGCCAGCAAGGTTTCAAGTGGCCTGCCATACAGAAAGCGGATGACTGACTTTTCAATAACAATACCGACCAGACCTGATACACAAAACGCAACGGGGACCGAAAGGATTAGAGCCATGCCTATAGAATTTGGCATAAGCTGCTGAAGCACATAAGTAGTGTACGCTCCCAGCATAATAAGCTCACCATGAGCCATGTTGATGACACCGATCACTCCGAAAGTGATTGCCAACCCAATGGCCGCAAGAACGAGAACAGACCCGAGACTCAGACCAAAAAATATCGTTTCCAATTTGGTATACCAGCCAATACTTGTCTCGATATGTGCAAGTGCTGCTTTTGCCTTCCTGGCTATGACGGGATCCTGTTCTTTTTCAAGAAGCCTTTCCAACCCATTTTTAATAGCCGGGTTCAGGTTGCCTTTTACCGTCTCCACTGCCGCGAGTCGTTTTTCGGCATCAGAATGGCGTAAGCCGGCGAGGGCCAGTGCAGTGCCTAAGGCGTCTTTTACATCAGCATCAGGTTCAGTTGCATAACACTCTTCAAGCACCGGCAGAATATCAGGGGTGACATCACCTAACATCTCCGTTGCAGCAGCAAGACGAATCGTTTTATCGCTGTTTTTCAGGTTTATTTGGGCAAGAGTCGTTTTAAGCGTCGTGCGGAGCTGATTGTTAATGGTGATTTTATTAAGTTTTCGCTTTTTGATAACCCCTAAATTTTCACCTGTCAGCACAGCAGAGATGACGTATTCTCCATCCTTTTCTTCTCCATAAACCAGTGTATCGTCATCTCTGGTGAAAAATAAATCCCCTGCAAACAATGCCTGCAGAACTTTTTCTGCACGTGAATCACCACTTACACCAATTGATTTGATACCAAGCTCTTTATCTTCAAACTGTTTGCTGGCGAGCATGGTAATGCCTTCGTCAAAAAGACTGCTCTGCTCTGCGGCAAGGCCGCACGAGGTAAAAACCAGTAGCAGACAAACAAACACAGCCTTAGCACAATATTGTGGTGATATAATCTTCATAGTCATTGGGGGGCTAACGTAAAGAGAGTGCTCGCAATAATCCCCGGAACCGGTTCTCGATCCCGGGGACGTTTCTACACTTACTTGGTTCCTGAGCACTTCGCGGTTACAACATTGTACGCACCGCAGGAAAGTGGTGCTCTCCAATCAGAAATCAGGTCTTTTGAGCCTTCAAGATAATCAGACCAGGCATCTCCGACAACAAGGCCGGCAGTAGACCAGACAACTTCAAATTGGCCGTCAGCCTGAATCTCACCGATGAGAACCGGTTTGGTGATATGATGGTTCGGCATCATTGCTGAATACCCGCCTGTGAGGTTAGGCACTGTAACACCGATGATTGCATCCTGAACAGCTGCCGCATCTGTGGTTCCGGCCTTTTCCACCGCTTTTACCCACATGTTAAAACCGATATAATGCGCTTCCATCGGATCGTTGGTGACACGATCTTCACTCTTAATGAATTTCTGCCATGCATCGATAAAGGTATCATTCTCTTCACTATTTACGCTCATGAAGTAGTTCCATGCCGCAAGATGCCCAACCAGAGGCTTGGTGTCTATACCAGAGAGTTCTTCCTCACCGACAGAAAACGCGACAACCGGAATGGTATCAGCAGTGATTCCCTGATTTCCCAGTTCTTTGTAGAACGGAACGTTAGCATCACCGTTAATGGTCGAAACAACGGCTGTTTTCTTGCCTGCAGTACCGAATTTCTTAATATCTGAAACAATTGACTGCCAGTCTGCATGACCAAACGGAGTGTAATTGATCATAATATCCTCAGCAGCAACGCCTTTGGCCTTCAGGTACGCCTCAAGAATTTTGTTGGTGGTACGCGGATACACATAGTCTGTGCCGGCCAGAACCCAACGTTGTACACCGATATCATTCATAAGATAATCAACCGCAGGGATTGCCTGCTGGTTGGGAGCAGCACCGGTATAGAACACGTTTCTTGAAGACTCTTCACCTTCGTACTGTACCGGATAGAAAAGAAGGCTATTCTCTTCTTCAAAGACAGGTAATACAGACTTTCTTGATACTGATGTCCAGCAACCGAAGGTAGCTGCAACTTTTTCTTTCTCAATCAATTCCTTAGCTTTTTCAGCAAAAAGAGGCCAGTTAGAGGCAGGATCAACAACTACTGCTTCGAGTTGTTTACCAAGAAGACCACCTTTCTTATTCTGCTCTTCAATGAGCATGAGCATGGTATCCTTGAGTGTCGTCTCACTGATAGCCATGGTTCCTGAAAGTGAATGCAGCACACCAACCTTGATTGTGTCTGCAGCCATGGAGGTAGTAGAAAGAGCAAGTGTAAGTGCTGTTACGCCAAATGTCGCTTTTACCGTCTTTGAGATGTCCATTTTCGCCTCTGGTTAAATATTGATGTTATACAACTGCAAAATTTAAAATCTTAACGAATATATGGATCTCTAATATCAATAAATGTGCCATCACCAAGTTTAAAATTCTGTTCATAGGAATGAACGCTCAGCGCTGGAGTGAAAAGCAACAAATACGTGCCCTGCCGCAGGACATTGCACAATGTAGTTTTCGTACAATTAGGGGCTGACAGATACATTTCTGTAAAAGAAAATTACAACACATATCACAATGTTGTAATTTTTCTTGGAAAATATTCCAATAACGTTACATAATCGAATATTTTTTTCAGTGTAGTCGAAGGATACTGTGATGAAATTGTGCGTAAAAGGAAGGAGAATTATTTACTTTAGCTGTTATCACTCACGTTGTTCACTGCCTGCGCCACCCATTCATAACCAATATGCTCCTGCTCAAGACGCAGGTTACTGTCGATCCGCCCTTTGCAGAGATCTGCATAGAGTGCCTGCTCTTCTGGCAGTAGCCGGCTCAGTTTACGGCTCTCAGGTTTTGGTTCATTTCCCCAGGAATGGCTGTGGGCAAGAAGCGTTGAGCGGTCCATCAGAAAAGAGTGCGCGGCAGGAAAATGTGAGCGAAACTGATCAAGAATGGCAAAGCCATGGGTATCAATATCGCCCCAGTAATACAGTTCCTTCCGCTGCAGCCAGGTCGCCTGAGCCAGTATATCAAAACCATAGCCCGCCCCGAAAATAACCATGCTTTCTGCCACAACCGGGAACGTGAGAAAGTTGATCTCGTTTTCAGTGATGAAAACATTTTTCACAGGCAGATCCAGCAAAGCAAAGGCGTCTCCCGTAAGAGTGATATCCAGCTCCGCCTCTGCGCTGGGCATATACCGGCTTGCCAGGATTCCCAAGTGCGCATCGAGAATGCGAAAGCGAATGCGTACAGGTTTGTCGCGAAAACCGTAACGTTTGCAAAAACCTGCCACGCCTCGTGCCGATGTATCAACAGCGGCTTCAGGCATCACCAGATCAAACAGTTCAGCCAGCACGCTTCGATGTGTTTCAATGAATTTACTGTGCACTCCGGGGATATCTACCTGCCGCAGATAGATCCCCGGTCGCGGATTGTTCTGCAACCACTGGACAATGAGCAGTAATCGCGGCCACTCATCTGATAGTTCCAGCCCGGCCAAGGGCTTTCTGGCCAGCCAGGATACTAACCGGGGCTGGCTGGTCGCCGTGTGCTGAACAAGAACGGCAAAACGTTGCGCATCCCGCGTCCGGCCGATAAATGCCAGCGCATCATCAAGAGTATCAATCCAGATCTCCGCCGGAACGCTGTTTGCTCCGAGAATGCGATGATTGATGGTGCGCATCACCAGCCTGTACTGTTTTGCGCCGCGATCAAGTTCTGCAATCCATCTGCGCACCTCATGAAAATGCTCAGTCAACTG
>JBFHGS010000317.1:0-5032 GCA_041582995.1 Desulfopila sp.
GATATGACGACAGATAGAAAGGCCCAGACCGCTACCTCCGTCATTACGTGACCGAGCCTTGTCAACCCTATAAAACCGTTCAAAGATCAACGATTGCTCATCGGCAGAAATGCCTATCCCCGTATCCTGTATTGAGACCACGACCTGGTCTTCCACATGACGTAGCGTAACAGTTATGATGCCTCTCTCTGGGGTATATCTCATCGCATTTTCGAGAATATTATGGAACAGATTCCGAAGACTTCTTCTGTCGCCCATGACCCAGGCTTCGTCAAAATGATTCTGCTTCAGTGTAAGACTCTTGGACTGACAGACGACGCTCACATCGTCGCACAGATCCCGTATAAAATTGGTCAGGTTAATTTTTTCAAACTTCAGCTCTTTTCCCGCATCAACACGAGCAAGACTCAGTAATTGATGTATTATCCCGGCAAGATGGTTGGATTCATCGACAATCACCTCCAGAGATCTTTGGTATTCTTCCGTCTCTCTTGGTTTTTGCAGTGCCAGAGTCGATTCCGCTTGAATAACCGCCAAAGGAGCGCGAAGTTCATGGGATGCATCGCTGGTAAACTCTTTTTGGCGAATAAAAGCGTTTTCCAACCTGGCAATCATCTGGTTAAGTGTGGTTGCGAGCCTGCCAAGTTCATCTTTTGATCTCACCTCAATTCTGCGGCTGAGATCGCTTTCTTCTATCTTCTTAGCTGTTTCAGTTATCTCTTCAACTGGTCTGAGCACCCGTCTGGCAAGAAATACGCCGCCACCGCCTGCCAAAACAATGGTCAGGGGTACAGCCAAACACAGGATGTGAAAGAGTCGGTCGAGGGCGGTCTCAATATCACTAATGGGCCTTGCGATAACCAAAACTGCTTTTAGATTCTCTGCTGTATGAATTTTTAAAGGTTTAAGGGCTGGTCGATCGTTTTCCATTTGCAGGGGCGAAAAATCGGGTTCATTCTGCCTTGGGGTGTTTAACTTTAAGTGTTGATTAACCGGGCTGAACGGTGTGATAAAAAACCGCAACCGTGTACGCTGTTCGGTGAAGATTGTTGTGAAAGAACTCACCCCTGCAAAGGCATTTTCTATCAGGGAGTTGGGCAAGTCAGTGTTGACGTTATGTCGTGGCTGCGTTGTTTGCTGAAGTTGATCCTTTTCATAATAATAAAAAGAGACCACCTCACCTAATTCTTCTTCGAACGTACCACTGGCAACAATGGAGATAACATGTCTGAATCCGCTAAGATGTTCAGCTCGCCTGCCGAGTGTTTGATCGAAATTTCGATACAGGGTTTGAGAAAGTGAAAAATAGACGCCTCCTGCCAGGAAAACCAGTAGGATAGAAAGGACAACGAGATACCAGAGAGTAAAGCGAAATGTTATGCTGCGGAGAAAGTTCATGCCGATTTTGAATTAACCCTCAATCTGTATCCTGCTCCCCGTACCGTTTCAATAATATCTTTTCCTTGAGCTGGGTCTATCTTCTGCCGCAAGCGACGGATATATACGTCCACCAGGTTGGAGAGGCTGTCGAAATTATAGTCCCAGGCATGTTCTTCGATCATGGCTCGTGAGATTACTGCATTGGGATTCCGCATCAGATACTCTAGAATTGCGAACTCCTTTGAGGTCAGTATAATCTGTTCCTGTTGTCGGTAAACTTCGTGGGTAACTGTATTTAATGTCAGATCATCTACTTTCAATTGAGGTGATCTGGATGAGTCCTGACGCCGTAAAAGTGCTCTCACCCGAGCAAGAAGTTCACTAAAAGAAAAAGGTTTTACCAGATAATCATCCGCACCTGTATCCAGTCCCTTCACCCGGTCTTCGACTGTATCCTTGGCAGTGAGCATGAGTATTGGAGTGTTAATGTTCCGTGCTCTAAGATCCCGGCAGACCTGGACCCCATCTTTTTTAGGCATCATGACATCCAGAATAATGAGATCATAGATATCATTGCATCCATATATCTCACCCTCCACACCATCGTGAACACAATCAACAGCATATGTGTTTTCTTCAAGCCCTCTCTTAAGGGTATCGCATAGTCGTTGATCGTCATCAACAATCAGAATTCGCATAGTCGCAGTCGATTCTCCATCTCATGACATTTTTCACTAACTGATTACGTACAGCTCCAAAACCGGGAGACAGATTTCTTTTCACTGAACTACGAAAAAAAAAATCAGTCCCCTCAGTATTGAAGAACTATACCATGCCAAGATGAATGGGACATGAAATGCGGTTACTTCTCATGGTCAAAGATATGGAGTTGAAATTGATTAGAGAAAGAACCAGGAAACCCAGCACAAAAGGACTGTAAACAAGAAAACGATTGACCCGTTTTGAGATCAAATCATTTCAGGGAAAGTTTTTATGAGGTGACATCAATAGGAGTGTAGCCAGCGCCAGCATCACTATTTTTCACTAACTCAACACGTTGTGCTATCTGATCATTACCGTTATTTTTTTTATAAGCGGCTAATGTTTGTTCAGATGATGGCGGCGGAGGTGGTATCGTTGCCGATTCACTATTTTTACTCATCGTCAGATCCTGTGAAGATAAGCCATTACTGTTAAGCCTTTCCAGTAACTCTTGACCACTCAAGTCCCCATCTTTATTGACACCCGTGCTAGTGGCAGATTCTTCAACATGTATGGAATTCACAGTACCTTCAGCAAGGGCTGCAAGTTCACTGGCAGAAAGCACACCATCTCCATTCGTGTCTCCTACGAGAAAGGTATCTGTATTTTTAGGCGGCGGCGGTGGGCCCTTCATTTCCCTGTTGTGCATCATTGTTATGGAGCTGCCCACGCTGCTAACGTTATTTACCATTTCTGCATCTCCTCATGTTACTGACTATTCATATGGATTACACGTCTGGGCATATTAGCAACTACAGTTTTTCCATCCCACAATACCTTCATATAAATTGTATCACGCAAAGATGAATAAAACATGAACCAATGTAATTTTTTCTCAGCTTACCACTAATCCTCAGCTTCGATCCGGGCGACAGATAATCCAATTCAGTCGCCTCAGGTCATAGAACTGTGCTGGGCCTTGGAGTAATCATTTTTTTTGTTTTCCTGAATTGTCCTTTAAAAACCAGGTTAAGCTAAAAAAATGTTCGTTTCATCTCTGGTTCATCTTCAGACTCTATAGTGAAGGCAAGATAAGGTGTTATCACAGGGCCATTGTCAAAGAGCCTCCTGGCGCAAGATTTGGGCGTCTTAAAAAACTAACCGTAGCCTCATCATCTATAAGGAGAAGAGCTATGAAAAAAATCTTAATAGCATATATGACGTGTTTCATTGTAACCATCCATATCAGCAAAGTGGATGCTCAAACACCATCGTATGCATGTCTGACCAGAACCACCGACGAAAGTGAGTGTAAGAACTGTTGCGACTGTCTGGATGTCGACGCCCTGACTCGTAGAAGTTGCCGAAATGATTGTGCTGTTCATGATTTCAGCCTGAATTCCGATTTTATCCCTGTGAATGCAACGTCTATGCTCGGACCTGATGGCGATTACTCAGCTGCCCTTGATGCTGGCAGTGAACAGGTTTGCAAGGAATATTGTGACGGCTCGGATGCTTTGGCTTGCGGAGACCGCCATTATTGCCGTGATGCCTGTAATGCAGCGAATTTCAAGAAATCAGATCCTCATACTTCTAAAAAAGCCGCTAACAGGGCTCAAAATCCTGTCAACAAAAGGTTGCCTGCAGAAATTGTGGCAGCCTGCCAAGGCAAGAGTGAACAGGAAAGCTGTTCCGTTGGCGGAACATTTACAGGGCTGTGTCATACTCTTCAGAATCAGCTTGCCTGTGTTATGAGTAAGGGAGAGGCTTCGGCTGAAGTGCAACAGCGATGGGATAGTCTGGATCGAAACCAAGACGGATTTCTGGATGTAAATGAGGTCAGAAGTGATGTTGGACCAAAAGAACCTGTAGCCGGGGACAAACGACCACAAGCAAAAAGCGGTAATGTAAGCGATAGATCCGGCAAACAGCAAGGCGGACCCGGCAGCTATAGTGTGGAACAGGCAATATCCGATCGTGCTCAACTCACCACCATCGCCTTTGCCGGTTTGGCCTATCTTACTGGTGATCTGTGCGGTGATACGTTTCTGCCGCCAGGAAAAGTTTCTGATTTTTTCGGTTTTCAGTACTTGCGTGACACCGATAGCGGAGAGATGGGACATAATACCGCCTTTGTTCCTCGCAGTGCGAACAACATACTATCTATCCTCAATAGCGTACAAAAAGCCAAACTGATCGCACTTGCCGAAGAACAAGTGTCGCAAATCAACGCATTCGGCTACAAACGCTTTCCCCTGATAAAGGCGTTCCGGCGAAACCTGGAAGGAAAGATCCCGGCGGACAGCCATGGTTTGGATAAACAGGCTGTCATGGAATACTCAGCAGAATTATACCGCCTTGACGGGCAACTCAGTTTTCAGCGGGCTCAGGTAATGGGAAGTATTATCCGGTCACTGGACAAAGAGCAACGGGCCTCTTTAGACAGGATGGCTGCCGGAAACTCCTTATCCTGGCAGGAACTGCCGGATCAAGTTGATAAGCGGAGCTATTCACATGAAGAACATGTAGCGGTGATGACTTATGCCAGTGAGATGTTCAGCTGGTATGCCGGTTCAGTGGAAGCGGACACCTACTTTTGCCCTGAGCGGCATGGGATGTACTTTGGTGCCTTTTACATGAAAGACATTCCAGCCATGGGTAATCCGGATTATTCCATAAGCACAGTGATTACAGGGGATAGCGGAGAAGCCTTTCTGAAAATTCTGAATAGGTCTCAGCGTGAACTCATTACCAGCCTTGTGAACATCCAGCGTGAACCGTTGAAGAAAATCGTATCAACGCGGCAGGAAATATCAGAAGAACTCCGGAAGTTTATGCGTCAGGATTCTGTGGATAAAGACGCTGTTGAGGCTCTTGCGGAGAAGTACGGCACATTGGACGGAGAAATTTCCTATTACTATGCCACGCATTTCGCGGGCGTGTACAAGAC
>JBFHGS010000318.1:0-5023 GCA_041582995.1 Desulfopila sp.
AATGATCAGCAGTAACTCTATGGGATCGTTGGCTACTTCGATTTCATTCGTTGCTGCTATGTGAGAGGCGTATGGTTTGAAAATTTTGTTTTTTAAACTGTTAACTACTGCGTCGGCAGTACGTGCATATTCATGCACGCGTGCTTCAATTTCACGCTTTGTGCCTTGAATTCCGAACATATTGCCAAGTCGTGCATAGGCGCGTTGACTCCGTTCCGCACGTAATGCCGGGTTGTAGAGAAGGGCATTTATTTCGGAAAAGTTTGCCACCTCAAGAAATTCAAATATCTGACCGCGCAGGGCCCGATATTTGGTTATATTATTCCTATTTTCACCCAGCTTTTTAACCCAGTTACGTGTTTTTTGGGAAAATGGTTCAAAGAGGTTTACACTATCTTCAACTGCCAGAGGGCCGTGTTGCTGTAGTGATGTAAAGACGCTATTTGCATTTATAACTGACATTGTGAATTATGGGGTTAAGGTAAGTATATTGTTAGTAAATATTATACTGGAAACAGATGCTTATATAATATCCTCGACTGATAATGAGAGCGCTGTATACCTCACGACTGAATTCAACCTTGAGTTTTCTCGAATTATCTGTTAGGGAGCAGTAACATGAACGTAGCAGGAAAAGTAATGTTGACCTGATTTTTTAATTTATAGTAGATATGGTAAAAAAATGTACAGAAACTTCAGTATAGTGCCTAAAATTATGTTTGGTCGGGGTTCATTCAATCAACTTGGTGATATCCTTAAGGACCGACGTGTTTCCCCTGATTCATATATTGTTTTCGTCCTGGATGATGTGTTTATAGGTTCTCCGCTTGAAGCACGCCTCCCGCTTGAAGCAAATGATGTGTTACTACACGTCAATGTCGATGATGAACCAAAAACACAATATATCGATGAACTGGTTAAAAAACTCCGAGAACAGAATCCTGTCAAACCGGTAGGTATCATTGGTATAGGTGGTGGAAGCACCATGGATATAGCAAAAGCTGTTTCACTGATGCTAAACAATCCCGGTTCTTCTGCTGACTATCAAGGCTGGGATATTATCAAAAATCCGGCGGTTTATCACGTTGCAGTTCCAACGCTGGCAGGAACAGGTGCAGAGATATCCCGTACCACAATCCTGACTGGTCCTGATAAAAAACTTGGAATTAATTCAGACTATACACTGTATGACCAGATAGTTATGGACCCTGAGCTTCTTGCGGGTGTGCCGAAAGATCAGTGGTTCTACACCGGAATGGATTGCTATATCCATGACGTTGAGTCGTTACAAGGTACCTTTATTAACGAATTCAGCAAGTCTTATGGTGAAAAATCTATTGAACTTTGCCGCCAGGTTTTTCTGGAGGATCATCCAGAAAAAGATGACAAACTCATGATGGCGTCGTATTTCGGTGGTATGAGCATAGCCTACTCTCAGGTCGGTGCATGTCATGCTCTCTCGTATGGACTATCTTATGTCCTCGGTATTCATCACGGTATTGGTTGCTGTATAGCTTTTGATTATCTTGAAGACATCTATCCTGCAGGCGTAGAAGAGTTTCGGAAGATGATGACAAAACATGCCATAAACCTGCCGAGAAACCTTACTGCCGAGATGGATCATGCTGCACTTGACAAAATGGTGACTACTGCTCTTGGGTTGGTACCGCTCTGGGAGAATTGTCTGGGACCTGATTGGCGAAATATTATGACCAGGGAGCGTACTCTGGAAATATATAAACGTATGTAAGCAAGCAATCGGTTGAATCATTCCTGATGCATGAAAAGAAATGGCCTGTTACGAGTTGAATCTCGCAACAGGCCATTTCGTATGTCCTTTAACACAGTGCTCTTTCACATGTGTTTTTCAATTGCTGCCAGTAAGTCCGCATCATTATACGGCTTGAAGACATATTCGTCAGCTCCCTGCTTCATTCCCCAGAATTTATCACTTGGCTGGGATTTGCTTGTTACCATAATAACTTTGATGCCTTCGGTTCCTGGTGACTTTTTAAGTTGTCTACACACCTGAAAACCATTCTGGCCGGGAAGAATTACATCAAGTAGAATTAGTGCGGGTTTGTGTTCGGTAGCTAATGCTATGGCTTGTTCTCCCTCACCGGCGGTTATTACCTGGTAGCCATTTTCTTTACAGATATTCTCTGCGATGTGACGGTCCGTTGGACTGTCTTCAACAATTAAGATCAGTTTGTTACTCATGCTTACATCCCATCCTATTTTTTGAGGTATTCGTCTATCCCTTCCTCTTTCCATTTCTGGATTGTTTTCTTGTCGTTATCCTTAATTTTAACGCCAATTGCATTGACTGGTACTGTATGTTTTTTTTGGATTTCTATCCAGTTCTTTTTAATCCTTTCATTCATAGCCATTGTTTTTACCCCCTTTCTTATTGTGCCATTTTGACGTATGCATGGGCGAGTAACTACTTTGGTTGAACAACTGCGCTGTTATTATAGCTGTGACCCTGTAACTATCTGACGTTATTTAATATTGCTGCTATATTCGGGACAATCAAGAGTTGGTTTTCAGGAAGAGAGAACATTCCGATAATATCTTCGCTGTGCTCTGGAAGTCCGGTATGCTCTGCAGGCTCAGCATTAAACGTTAATTTACGTATGCGAACAGGATTGTTCGTGCGCAAGACTGCTTTTTGCATGCTGCCGGTATTCATAGGGATTTTGGCAACAACATACCCGTATGTTGAGCGTAATGGTAACTCTTGAAGCCCATAATATTTTTCAAGACTCAGTACAGGCAGAGACTCCTCCAGATATTGGGTCCGCTGCAGTTGAGGTTGTTCTGCACTTGGTGGAAGTGCAGTTATTTCATGCAGGATGTACTCGATCTGAATTTTGCTGAGTACCCAGTATATATCTCGGCCTTCCGTATTCGTGGTGTTGGCCTTGAATATAGCAATTTCCGGTTGTTTCAAGATTTCATTTTTCATAATTCTTTCGTGTGGCATCGCATTATTTCACGCGTTTGGATTTTTCTATCGAGCAAACAAGATCAATAAAAGCATCTTCCTGGAATGGTTTAGTCATGTAATGATTGACACCGAGTTCTTTAGCTTTCTTGCGGTGCTTATCAGATGCTCTGGAAGTAAGCATAATTACCGGAATATCCTGCCAGGCATCATTGTTGCGAAAAACTCCCATGAACTCGTAACCGTTCATTCGTGGCATTTCAATATCCAGAATAATGACATCCGGGGTGATTTTCTCAAGTCGTTCCAGGGCGTCAATACCATCAACAGCCTGAAATGAGAGCCAGGACTGACTTTTCACAAGACGGTTGATACTGTAGCGCACGCTGATTGAGTCGTCGACAACGAGTACTTTGAGCGGTTCTTGTTTCGTTACAGGCGGTGCAACACTTTTTACAGGAGCTGCAGTTGAATGACTTTTAACAGAAAGTTCACGAAGGTTAAGGATTGGTATAATGTCACCTTCACCTGTGAGAGTAACCCCGTTGATACCGCGAACATAACGAAGATGACTGCCAAGGTCCTTGATGACAATCTCACGCTGTTCTTCAACGCGATCAAACTGCATTGCGACATGGTCTTTATCTGTTTTTACGATGAGGGTCAGAACGCTTTTTTCGGTCTGCTCAGTAATGTTTGCTGGCAGCTGGAGTTGCGGGGCAAGTTTGATGAGAGGTATCTGGCGTTCGTTCCAGATAACCTGCGGTTGATCGCCGTGCACTATTTCAGTTTCGCTGAATTTACGTACTTCTGAAATATCCTGAATAGGAACAGCGTACTGATTTTTCGAAACATCAATAATGATAGCTCTGTTTACCGACAAGGTTATTGGAATATTCAGCTCAAATGCTATGCCTTTTCCCGGAGTATTAATGATCTGAACTGTGCCTCTCAATTCCTGGATATTTCTGAGAACGACATCGAGACCGACACCGCGACCGGAAATCTGGCTAATATCCTCACGAGTACTGACACTTGGTCGAAAAATGTACCGCAACAAGTCCTGATCTCCGATACGATCAGACTCGTGTATAATACCATCCCGGATAAGACGTGTACGAAGAAGATCGGTTTCAATACCGCGACCATCGTCATGAATCCTGATAACGACTAAACGCCCACGCTGTTCAGCATTGATAGAAATGTGTCCGGTTGCTGTTTTACCTGCAACAATACGTGTCTGATCGTCCTCTATGCCATGATCAACACAATTCCGAAGAATATGCATCATAGGATCAATAGTTTTGGACCAGATAAAACGATCCATAAAAACGTCATCGCCGGTGATGGATAACTGTACATTTTTTTCAAGACGTTTAGCAGTCTGCCTGACGGTCCTGAAAAGCATTCTGGAAATTGAGGAAAGTGGAGTCATCCTGATACGCATCAGCTTTTCCTGCATTAACCCCATTGCAAGCTGCTGTTTGCTCACTTGTCCCTGTAAACTTGAACCAAGTGAAGTCATCTCAGAGTAAATAGCGTTTACGTCAATTGAGATCTCATTAAGTGAACGAATGATGAGGTTTAACTGAGAATAGCGGTCAAGTTCAATGGGATCAAACTCTGAAAGTGCTGCAGTGGAGTCCTGATTGGAGAAATTGCTGTTAGAGAGTGGGCCTGAACCGAAGCCATAAAGCGATTGCGCCTCAAAGCCGACTTCAAGCTCCTGTGATTTCCTGCGCAGGGTATCTTTGATCGTGTTCAGCTCGTCAAGCGATTCAGAAAATCGGTCAAGTAACTTTTCAATTGATCCCCTTGCAACTACCAGCTCACCTTCAATGTTTACGAGTTCGTCAAGATCACGTAGCTTGACTCTGACATTTCCAGTGTCAGTTGGCATGGCGGAAGCTTCAACCTGCACTTCAGGTGCTCTCAGGAAAGCATCCTCAGAAGCTAACAGTTCCGTTGTATCATACGTCGTTTCAACGTTTTCCGAAGCTGCATTTTTCTCGATTACAAGCTCAGTGTCAGGTTTTGTCTGTGTGGACCGTTGTAGCAGGTGATTTGTTACGGATC
>JBFHGS010000319.1:0-5018 GCA_041582995.1 Desulfopila sp.
AGTGAAGGAAAAACCGCACTGCCGGACCTGACACGTGGTGAATTTTACGTGCAAGTCGGCGCATTCAGTGAACAGCAGAATGCCTTCAGATTACAAAAAAGGTTTACGGAATCAGGACATACCACGGTAGTCCAGAAATATTTTGGACCTAAAGAAGTCTATTACAGGGTCCATGTATATGCAGGTAAAGAACTGAGTGCTGCCAAAAGGGCGGAAACAGCCCTTCTGGAACACGGATACTCAGGTGCATTTGTTGTTGCCAGGTGATATCAACGCTGGAAATATCAGGTCCTGCATTCTCTGCAAAAACACAGATACAGTAGTGCTACTCTGAATCAACAGTTGCCACACACTTTACGAGACGTTGCAGCTTCTCGTAGTTTTTTCTTCCCGGCTCATCTTCAACCCCGGAGTTGATATCAATGGCAAAAGGCCTGACATTACGGACTGCGTCGGTAACATTTTCAGGCGTGAGGCCGCCAGCAAGTATCACTGGAAGTTGCAGGTCAAGCGACTCTATCATTGACCAATCGAACGGCTTACCGGTGCCACCTTCCTGCCCTTCGACAAACGTATCCAGTAGAAAGCCTTTAACGCTGTCTTCATATGGTTTGAAGTCCTGAGCAAGCGTTCCGGGCCCTACCCGAAATGCCTTTATAATCTTGCAAGGCGTGGCTATGTGGGACAACCTGCTGCAATACTCAGTATCCTCACGGCCATGTAGCTGAACATAAGAAAGTCCGCAGTAATCTATTATCTCTTCAACCTCAATGGGGTCACTATCTACAAAGACTCCCACAAAATGGATAAAGGGTGGTAACTGAGCCACTATTTCTTTGGCTCGTTCTGGGGAAATATAACGAGGGCTACTCTCAACAAATATAAAACCAAGTGCATCCGCACCCGCCTGTATAGCTGCTTTCGCGTCTTCGATATTGGTTATACCACAAACCTTTATCCGCGTTCTGCCGTGCATCTTCTCTCCTATTGAGATTTTCTCATTCACAGCATGAGTTCAATATCGAGACACTCATACTGTCATTATTTTACCTTGTCAGCAGGCACTTCACCCACTCAAATACTGACATTGAAGAATCATCCTACAGATATAAAACCACTTACCTTGATGCTCACTGCAGGCAACTAACATGATGAGCTCAGTTCGACGCACAATCATGCTTACGTATCATTGCAGACTAACGCAACTCCTGCAAAAGGGTACCAGAACTCCCGGCTCTCATCAAGGATTCGCCAATAAGAGCAGCAGCCACACCCGCTTCAGCAAGTTTTCCGATGTCGTCACGACTGCGCAGACCCGACTCACTTACCACAGGAATATGGTCAGGTATCAATTTCTTAAGCCGCAAGGTCGTACCAAGATCCATACTAAAATCTTTCAGATTCCTGTTATTCACTCCAATTAACGTACTACCCGCTTTCAAGGCCAGTTCAAGCTCAGCTTCATCATGAACTTCAACCAGGCTGTCCATACCTGCATCTTCGGCCAGCAACCTGTAATCACGCAACTGAGACTCATCAAGAATAGCAGCAATAAGCAAAATAGCATCTGCCCCATGAAGGCGCGCCTCTTCAATCTGCAGGGGATCAATAATAAAATCCTTGCGAATGACCGGCAGCGAGATTGCCTCCCTCACCTGCATCAGGAAGGTAAGACTTCCCTGAAAAAAATCCACATCGGTAAGCACGGATACAGCCTGAGCACCAAGCTGCTGATAATTAAGCGCAATTCTGACAGGATCAAAATCGTGGCAAATAACACCTTTCGACGGAGATGCTTTTTTTACTTCAGCGATAATAGACACTCCGGAATAGCTCAGTAATGCTTTGGCAAATCCACGCGGCGGGGAGATCTCTTTATCCTGAAACGATAGCGGCAGCTGAATCCCCTTCCTGCGGAGTTCTGCAACTTCTTCCAGTTTTCGTGCAACTATTGTATCTAAAATCATAATATCAATTCAGTATATCCCGGAACTGCAACCGGTAAAATTCAGGGTAATGTTATTTCTTGCAATATCCCACCAGCTGATCGAGTTTTGCCATTGCCTTACCGGAATCAATCAATTCTCTGGCCATGGTGACACCAGCCTGCAGGTCAACAGCTTTTCCGGCAGCGAGCAGCGCCCCTGCTGCATTCAACAGAACCATATCACGTTTTGGCCCGGCCTGGCCGCCAAGGACTTCCCGTACCTGCGCGGCAGCCTCTTCTGCGGTAGCTCCACCGCGAATCTGCTCCATTCCAGCACGTTCTAAACCAAGATCTTCAGGATTGATGGTATAGCTGACTACTTTACCGTCGCGCCCCTCTGCAATATGGGTGGTTCCGGTTATGGTCATTTCATCGAGATTCCCTTCTCCCCAGACAACAAGCGTTCTTTTCATGCCAAGGCGCACCAACACCTCAGCAAGAGTGGTTGTCAGAGCCTTATCGAAAACTCCGGTCAGTTGTACATTCGCCCCGGCAGGGTTTGTCATAGGCCCGAGAATATTGAATATCGTGCGAATTCCGATTTCGCGACGAGGCCCGATTGCATGTTTCATTGCCCCATGAAGCATTGGCGCAAACAGAAAACCTATCCCCACGCTTTTTACACATTCAGCAACGCTGTCAGCCGGAAGACTTAAGTCGACACCGAGAGCCTCAAGCACGTCCGCACTACCACAATTTGATGAAACCGCCCTGTTTCCATGTTTGGCTACAGGAACACCTGCGGCGGCAACCACAAATGAGGTCGTGGTACTTACGTTAAACGTACCTGAACCATCTCCACCGGTACCGACAATATCCATCAGGATTTCGCCACCACTGGTGTTCACTCCTGTATCGACAAACGTGGCCTTTTTCCGCATAACCCGGACAGCGCCGACAATCTCATCAATTGTCTCGCCTTTCATCCGCAATCCTGTAATAAATGCGCCGATCTGAGCAGAAGTAGCCTCTCCGGCCATGATCACATTCATCACATCCTGCATTTCATCTTCCTGCAGGTCCTGCCTGTTGACTACCCGGTTAATTGCCTCGCGTATATCCATGATGTTTCGCCCTCTTTTTCTGCCCCGTTCCGGGAATCTTTATTTCAACAGGTCCGGATACTTCGGATCCATAAAGTTTTTCAAGAGTTTGACACCTGCAGGTGTCATAATCGATTCTGGATGAAACTGTACTCCTTCAAGAGCCATAGTCTTATGCCGAATACCCATCAATTCACCTTCATCTGTGCGACAGCTCACCTCAAAACAGTCCGGCAGAGTCTTATCATCCACAATCAGAGAATGGTATCGCATACCATCAAAAGGATCCGGCAAGCCGGTAAATACCCCTCTGCCGTCATGGTGCATTGGGCTGGTTTTTCCGTGCATGATACGCGATGCCCTCAGAGTCTGACCGCCAAAGGCCTCTCCCATGGACTGGTGCCCGAGACAGACGCCCAGAATCGGGATTTTACCGGCAAAAGTAGTGATCGTTTCAATAGAAATACCCGCCTCTTTCGGGGTACAGGGACCAGGTGAGATTAAAAGACGCCGCGGGTTCATTTCCTCAATTTCCCGCACAGAAATCTTATCGTTTCGATACACTTTTATGTCTTCAGATATGCCATCTTTACGCATATTGCCCGCAATGGTCTGGACAATGTTGTAGGTAAAGGAATCGTAATTATCAATGATCAGCAGCATGGTCTAAAACCCTTTCTCCGCGAGCTCCAGAGCCCTGCGTAATCCCATGGATTTATTAATCGTTTCTTCATACTCTTTCTGTGGATCGGAGTCAGCGACAATTCCAGCGCCAGCCTGAACCCAGAGGTCATTTCCCTTCATGACAAAGGTGCGGATCGTAATGCAGAAATCCATATTGCCGGAAAAGCCAAAATACCCTACCGAACCGGCATAGGGCCCCCGTCGCTCTGATTCCAGTTCATCGATGATCTGCATGGCCCGGATTTTTGGCGCTCCACTCACAGTTCCGGCAGGGAAGCATGCTGCCATCACATCAAACTGATCCTTGTCTACAGCGATAATCCCATGAACACCCGATACAATATGCATCACATGACTATATCGCTCGATAACCAGCAGGTCCCTTACCTCTACATGGCCCCCCAGAGCAACACGGCCGACATCATTACGCCCCAGATCAACAAGCATCAGATGTTCTGCACGCTCTTTAGGATCTGCCAGCAATTCTTTTTCGAGTGCAAGATCCTCTTCCTCGGTTCGCCCGCGTTTTCGTGTACCGGCAATCGGACGCAGTTCGATATGCTCATCTTCTTTGCGTACGAGAATTTCCGGCGAGGAACCAATCTGTACGAGATCTCCGAGCTTTATAAAAAAGAGATATGGACTTGGGTTAATGTGTCGCAGAGCCCTGTACAACAATGTCGGTGAAACTGTGGTGCGGGTATGAAATCGCTGAGAGAGTACAACCTGAATGATATCTCCGGCCCGAATATACTCCTTGGCCTTCTCAACCATCTCATAAAAAGCATTCTCTTCCATATTGGAAACAAAGGTGTGTTCGCTTCCGCAACCTTCGCTTGCCGATGCCATAAAGTCTTCGGTTACAGGCCCGCGGATTTTGGCAATCACCTTACCGATCTCAACCATCGCTGAACCATACAGTTCTTCGGCTGAATCTCCGTCTTCGGTGTTAGTGTTCACCCAGCAGACGACCGTAACCTTCTGCTTAAGACTGTCATAGACCAGGACGATCCTCGGAATCATAAATGACGAATCCGGCAGATCAAGAGAAGGCCTGTCATCAGGCAAGTCTTCCATGAATCGAACCATGTCATAACCGAGAAAGCCGACAGCTCCACCACAGAATCGCGGCAAGCCCTCATACTCAGCAGCCTCGACTTCAGAGACAAGCTTTCGAAGTGCATCCAGAGGGTTTTCCTGCACTGTTTTCTGCACAGGCCCGCTTTTAAGCATCTCAGTTATAGTGACGCTATCCCCTTTTGAAACAAACGTCACCAACGGGTCAAACCCGATAAACGAGTACC
>JBFHGS010000320.1:0-5002 GCA_041582995.1 Desulfopila sp.
ACTATTCGACAGTCGCAACTGGAGACTCTGTGGTAGTCGGAAAGAGCATATAAGTAGAACTCCCAACTACTCATTCTGAGGCACCAACCCCTACCTGACCCGCCAGCGGGTGATAGGACAGTATTTGTCTTACTGCAGGTGTTAGAGTTGGCAAATTGAGAGGGAGATCATCAGGATGAGTTTCAAGATATTCATATTCACAGCCTGAATAGAAGTATTAGAGGAGGAAGGCATGAAGCAGATTATGGTAGGTTTCGTTTTCGCATTACTGCTGGTAACTGCAGCAAATGGCGGGGAGTATTTAGGCCAGTTCAGCAAGAACGCCTATACTCCGAATTCAACTTCGGGCTATGGCTCGAACAATTATCGCATTCGCCAATCAATGGAAAACAAGTATTCTTCAGGCGGTGCCAAACTGTACGACAGCAATGGAAATTTTCGAGGAAACCTGAACAGCAATCGTTACGATCCCAACTCGGTGTCTAACCCATATGGTCGGTATGGGAGTAAATATTCTTCAGACAGTTTGAATAATCCATATGGTGCCGGCAGTAAATATCGCCATGACAGCCCAAACAATCGTTACGGTTCCGGCTACTCCATCTACGACGAATGATCACCAACTGAAGCGAAAAGGAAGTGTGAGGAGGTTACATGCACCACTTAAGGGTGATGAAAATATGAAACTTGTGCGCGGTGGTTTGTCGAAGCGCTTCCTATTTAATGGCGTTTATGTCTCAATTGCTACTCGTGATAATTTGCCCAAACCCGTGGAGGTAATGGTCTTCGAAGAAGACACTAATCTTATTCTGACAGTAGATCGGGAAATGTATTTTCAAGAAGAGCATCCGATACGGCTCATGACGGAGATTCATCGAACAAAAGGGCATGTGCCAGGCTCCCTGGTAACCAGAGGAAAAAGCTGGTATGCGGTGGTCATTGACCTCAATGCCGAGAAAATGTGTGATTCCAAATGGATCTCTAAAGCATATCAGCATGTGTTTGTAAATTTAGAAGAGGAAAAGATAGTAACAGTTGCGATCAATTTGCTTGGTACCATTCACGGAAAAATGGCTGTCAAAGACGCTGTAAGCCTGTTCGTCACAGCATTGGAGTCGAAGGTGCCTGCAAATCTCAAGCAGGTGTGGCTGATTGTCAGTAATGAGTCACTCAAAGAGGTGAGGCAGGAAGTCAAAAATCATTCAAATGAGTCCGGGGCACTGTAAAACATCCCATGCACTAACCTGGAGTATCCTTTGTTAATTTGCGAAGTTCAGATTATTCCATATCGGAGGAAAAATGACTGTATCTGAAGATAGCCGTAGAAAGCCACACCAGTTTAACGTTACAGACCGTCTCCCGTATATTGAGGTCAACGACAATCACCAGCCGGTTGTACTCAGGCAGCTGGATATCCAGGTAAAGGTTACAGGGCTTTTTGCTGAGACCACACAGATCATGCAGTTTTATAATCCGAATAAAAGAGTATTGGAGGGAAACCTCATCTTCCCTTTACCCGATACCGGGGTTGTCTGTGGTTATGGCCTTGATGTGAACGGTACTCTCGTGGATGGAGTGGTCGTCCCGAAAAAGAAGGCGCGACAGATATTTGAAACGGAAATTCGCAAAGGTATTGATCCTGGTCTGCTTGAGCAGGTGCAGGGTAATGTCTACCAGACCAGAATCTATCCGATACCGGCTAATGGTGTTCGAACGGTAAAGATAATATATACCAGTGACCTGCATGTCTCCGGTAATGGGGCGAGTTATCATCTGCCCTTGCAGCATGTTGAGACCGTTGATCATGTCTCCTTACGGGTCGAAGTTCGCCAGTCACCGAATAAACCGGTTGTCAGTGGCGGACAGGGGAATATCTCTTTGACAGACTGGCACCAGTCCTGGGTCGCAGAGGCAACACTTCAGCCTAACCTCATTACGGATGATTTGCATATCAGACTGCCGGATCTTCCGAATAATCTGAAGATGATTGAGACCACCGGGGATGGAGAGACCTTTTTCTGTATTAGCCAGCTGGTAAAGGCTACTCATGAACTACGAGAATGGAGACCGGTACGTGTGGCAGTCGCCTGGGATGCCTCCGGAAGCAGGATTGGGATAGATCGTGATATAGAACTCTTACAGACATTACTTGCCAGATGGCAGTCGTGTGTAATTGATGTTGTCGTGTTTCGAGATAAATGTGATGAGAATGTAAACACCTTTGCCATTGAAAATGGCAATGCACAGGAGCTGATCAGATATCTGAACTCCCTGCCGTATGATGGTGCTACAGATTTCTCCGTCCTGGATTTACGTTCAGCACCAGGTGAAGGTACTGAAGCCTGGTTCCTCTTTAGTGATGGCATGGACACTCTTGAACAGCAGCTCCCTGCTCTTGGGGCAATCACTGTTATACCCGTTGTCAGTCAGTCTTGTCGGAATGGTGCGTTCCTCGAGTATCTGGCAGAGCAGAGTGGAGGGCTAGTTATAGATCTGAACCAACTCGATGTGACGGATGCCTGCAATCGGGTGCAGTATCGAGAGCCTATGCCACAACTCATGTCAGCTGAGGGGTGTGAGGGTGTCTACCTGCAGTCCCAAAATGGCAGATTCTTAGTCTCCGGTAGCTTGAAAGATCATTCCGGAAAGATTCAGCTCAAGATGCCTGATGGAACGATCTTCGACTATAGTTGCGACAAGAACAGCGGGAGTGACGGCCAGATCCTGGCCAGGCAATATGCGGGACGTACAATTCAGCAACTTGGAGTTTTAGGACAGGGGCACGGCGAAGAGGCTATGAGACTTTGCCGTCGCTTTGGAATTGTCTCACCTGGTACCTCGTTATTGGTATTTGAAAATATTGAGCAGTATCTCGAATATGATATTGAGCCACCAGATTCGCTGCCTGAAATGCGAGAGGAGTTTCTTGATGAGCGCAGAGAGATTAAATACCGCAAGGAGGTCGAGAAATCTGAACACATTGAGTCTGTCGTCAAGCTGTGGAACGAACGTGTCCAATGGTGGAAAACAGATTTTCAAACGGAGTATAAAAAGAAAAAGAAAAACAAAAGAGAAGAATGGGATGATGATGCCGATTATGATCTTGAGGTTTCGTCGGCCAGGTCAGAAGCTTTTTCTAATGCTGATACTTGTATCTTTCCCCAAAGTATGCAAATCGAGCATGAATCCCTATCATTCGATGATATCAGTGCATCTCCAGACCAAAATGACTCCTTGCCAAGATATGCACCAGCACTACCAAAAAGGAGGTCTACGCAATCCTCAATAACGGTTCAAGCCTGGAGCCCTGATACACCCTATTTGCAGGCGGTGAAAGAGGCTAACGTTGACAACCAATATGGTGTGTATCTGCAGCAGCGCCAGGACTTTGCTCAAAGCCCTTCGTTCTTTCTCGATTGCGGTGACTACTTCCTCACTCTGGGAGAAATCGAGATTGGCCTGCGGGTTCTTTCTAACCTCTTGGAAATGGCTCTAGAAGATGTGGCGTTAATGCGCATCTACGCGTGGAGATTGCAGCAGGCTGGCAAGCTTGACGAGGCCGTGCGGATCCTTGAGCAGGTGCAGGAGAAACGTGATGACGAACCCCAATCCCATCGAGATCTTGCTTTGGCGCTAGCACAACGCTGGGAGCAAAGTGGACAGATAATTGATGCAATCCGGGCTATGGAGCTGCTCTATCGTGTTGTAGAAGAGGAGTGGGATAGATTCCCGGAGATTGAAATTATAGCCCTTATGGAGCTCAATAACTTGATGCATAAGGCAGAATCTCAAGCCATCCCCATTCCAGAACGAATTGATGACCGGTTGCACAAACTTTTCGATCTGGATTTGCGCATCTCTATGTCCTGGGATGCTGATAATACCGATGTGGATTTACATGTTTTCGAGCCCGATGGAAGTCATGCCTATTATGCTCATAAACGGACTGACCAGGGGGGATTAGTTTCTCGAGATTTCCGAGATGGATATGGGCCGGAGGAGTATGTGTTACGCAAAGCTGTACCCGGCAAATATACAATTAAAGCACATTACTTTGGTTCCAATCAGCAAACATTGCTTGGCCCATGCACAGTGAAAGTTGATGTCTTCATCAATTATGGCCGGGATGATGAAAAGCGCCAGACTTTGATCCTTCGCCTTGATGAATCCGGTAGTGATTTTGTGGTTGGTGAGGTGGTCATCGAAGATGACAATCATAAGGTGACGCCAGATGTTAAGGGGCCACAGGTAGAAGATTTCCGTAAAATCTCTTTAGGAATGGATATGAGCCAGGTGGCGGCCCTTGTCGGCACACCTCATCAAGTAGTTCAGCGAGGGAGTGATGGGGTTCTTGTGCTTGAGTATCAATTGGTTGATGGTGAAGTGTTTCACATTGAAATGAAATTCAAAGTTATTGGTGTGCGGCAAGTGATTAATTACAAAGATGCAGCCTGATATGATGAAAATTGTTGAATGGAGGTGTAAACATTGACCAATGACTGCCTCTAGCGGAGGATGCTTGCTCAATATTTCTCGTTATATCAAACAACAAAATAGGAGGACAATTGAAAGTAAAGACGATCCCTTTATTGGTGTCTTTGTTGATTATCTAGCCGAAACGACAAGAGGATCCATTAAGAAATTTCTAAGGCAGGCAGCTGATCCACTGGATTCCTTGATTCAAAACTTGGCTTACTATCCAGCGCTGACAGCAACTCTCGTTGTTGACGAATTGCTGAATGGGGTGGTCAACATGGCTATTTTGAAGATTATCCAATAATTGCGGAGATGTTGGATGCTGAAATATGTCTATCCCGTAAATAGACTGTGCTTTGGTATGCATTCAGGCATGCATGCCTGTGACTTGGTCTTGAAGTGTCAATGGGTAGCTTATCAAAATCGGGCGTGGACTTGATTTCTACCAGAAACCTGAACGCTGGTTTGGGGTTGGTGCCAATGACTTGATGTTGAGGAAATGTCTGGAAACGAAAGTGGATATATA
>JBFHGS010000321.1:0-4944 GCA_041582995.1 Desulfopila sp.
AATCATCCGGAAGCTGAAAAACACTATTTTTTTTTCGAGTCCGAGACTGAGCAGCATACTGGCTAATGCCAGGACAATAACCATAATCGAGGCTAAGGAGAGATCGAAAACGCTTAAGGAAATTACCTGCATATATTCTTCTACAGTGCACTACATCATGACGTAAGATAATAATGTAATTACCGCTGTAACCAAATTCTACAAGGAGAGAAAAGGTGTAAGAGGTAATTGCCTCAAGCAATCAGTCTTCTTTACAATATGCAGGAAGTTCAACCGGCAACAGTTCAGATTTCTCAACACGGAGTCTCCTTGTGGACACTCGCTGTAGTTGCTCCCGGTCATGACTCACCCAGACTACAGTGGTGTCTGCAGACTCCTGAAGTGATGAAATCAGGTTTTCAACTTTGGTAGTGTAGAAGCTATCCAGCCCGGAGGTAGGTTCATCCAGTAGCAGAACTGCTGGTTTCAGAACAAGACCACGAAGGAGTGCGAGTCGTTGTTTCTCACCCGTTGACAGCCGACTTACCTGCCATTCGAGTGCATCTTTTCCAAAGCCGAGCTCTGCAAGTGTGGATTCTATAAAACAGGAATTTTGACAGGCTGGGAAATGCATGCCGACAATATCATACCACCAGCAAGGGTCAGCAGGCACCATACCTACCCGGCGTCGCCACTGAGGGGCGGGAATATCCAGCGAAGAAACACCGTGCAGACAGACAGTGCCTGTAAACGGAATAAGATCAGCAATGGCTCGCAGTAACTGCGTTTTTCCAACTCCTGACCTCCCGCTCAAGCCAAGACATTCGCCAGCTTTCAGAGAAAAACTATATGGCCCGTTTTCCAGAAACAATACACCGGCAACCTCCAGACTGCTCCGGTCATGCTTGAGGGAGGAAGATGAAAAAGGTTGTTCCTTCATCTGGTGTACTCTCAACCTGAATTGTGCCATTGTGACTGTCGATAATATTTTTAGTGATCGCCAGCCCAAGGCCTGTGCCTTTATGTTTATCAGTGAAGAACGGTTTAAAAATAAGTTCCTTCTTTTCTTCGGTCATACCCGATCCACTGTCCTGAATAGCAACGACAATTGTCTGATCATTCCCCCTATAGGTACGCACACACAATGTGCCGCCATCACCCATAGCCTGTACTCCATTGACTACGATATTCAGCAGTGCACGGTAAAAAATATTTTCATCAAGCAGAGCCAACGGCAGATCTTCTGTGAATTCCTGTTTCAATTCGACATTCTGCTCTCGTAGCATCGGTCCAGCAAAATTCACTACTTTTTCCATCAATGCATTAACATTTGCCGGACGCAATTGAGGCTCCCTCGGTCTTGCAAAATCGAGGAACTCGATAACTATACCATTGAGACGGCTCGTTTCATCCACAATGATTCTTGCCAGATGTTCACTTCCAGGTGCCACCTTTCGAATACGCTTTTCAAGTATTTCTGCAGTACTGCGGACAATACCCAAAGGACTCTTGATCTCGTGAGAAACTGTAGCCACCATAGTCCCAAGATGCGCAAGCCGTTCTGCCTGGTTTAATTGCTCTTCCAGACGCAAACGTTCCATAGCCTTCCCTTCCATAATCTTCCCGGCTCTTGAAACTATGGATCGAAGAACCAGAAAAAGTACTATCATTACAGTGCTTGAAACTACAATGATACTTCCCTGCAGATTAATAATATTTGTGTATTCATTTTCGAGATCTTTTACGATTTCGATGACACCCATGATAGCTTCACTGCCTTCGCCGGTCTCACGCACCTGCCGAAAAGGAATAAAAGTACGTAACTCACATCTGAGAGGACGTGTTACCGGCAAAAGATTGAGTACAGAGCCACTATAATCGAGTTTAGAGTTTGCAATGCCACTCAAAGATAACTCATACTCAACTCCGCCCATATCTTTCTCTCCGACCTGTTCACTGATGGTGGAATAAGAAATGATATTGATACGTGAATCATAAATAGTTACGGCTTCAATCTTCATCCCCTGAATGACGTTTTTTACGACGCGGTCAAGACTCTGAAACTGATCAGGATTGCTCAGGGCTATATTCCCGTAGCGAACAACTGTTGGTAGAACAAATCTTCGAAAAACCTGTTGATTGAGATTTTCGGCAAGAACGAGTGAATATTCTTCACTCTGTTTCAACATCACCTTTTTGGCATTGTTGGAAATCGCCCAGGAAAGAAAAAGGGTGAAAATGAGGATTACCGCAAGACTTGAAAATGTAAAATATTTTACCAGCTTAAACGGCTGAAGGCCTGCATCCAGTTTCTGCTGTTGAAAGCGGTCCAGAGAATGCTGATCTGATCCAGTTTCAATCATGACAGACACCGCATCGTCTGCAGATGTGTGTGTCACAGGCTATGGTCAGTTTTTCGTCAAAAGCCCGCAGATATTCCTGCCAGAGGTAGTGATGCTTGATCCCATGGTCAATGATATACCACGGGAACCAGTTCTTTTCATCAAACCCTGCAACAGTAAATTGTTCGGCACTCAATCCGTGTGTTTTCATCGCTTGCTTCCAGTTTACACCACGGCTGGCTATATCATCGAGGACAGGAGCAAGTCGCCGATCACCACGGGAGAGTACTGCCTGAAAGAGGACACTTTCAGGTTTGTCAAACTGGATATGAACGTTGGCTATAGACGATAGTCCTTTTCGCAATATTTTCTGACGACGTTTCAGCTCCAGCACAGATTTTCCTGCATCCCCAAATTCTCCGGCAGGAAGAGGCAAGCTCATACCAAAAGGATGATATTGAAACGGAGTCCATGGCTTAGGGGCAAAACAGTTCACCGAAATGCCGATTTCAGTCAATCTGCCACGTTCCTTACCTATTGGATCAATACATCTCTTGATCTTACCTACCAGTGCTATTGCTTCCTCAAGATCAGCATCAGTTTCTGTTGGCAGGCCAATCATCAGATACAACTTCAGTTTGAAAATACCCGCCTGAACCAGTCGTTCAGCAGCATTCAGCAGGTCTTTTTCATCAAGCCCTTTGTTAATGACCTTCCTTAACCTCTCAGATGCACCATCTGGAGCGATGGCAACACTTTTGAGCTTACTCACAGAAAGCAGATCTATGAGCGGTTCGTTCAGCCTGTCTGCGCGCAGTGAAGAAAAAGATAACGCACAACCACTCTCCTTCAGATAATCGCTAATCCTCTCGAGAGAGGCGGTATCCGCCATTTCCATTCCAAGCAAGCCGACTCTGTCAATATCACTGAACCGGGCACGCAATCCCTCAACGACAGCATCACCGTCCCAAAGACGCGGTGGTCTGTAAATAAAGCCGGCAGCACAAAAACGGCAGCCTCGTGAACAGCCCCGGCCCAGCTCAGTCAGATGCATCTCTGAAAACTCAGCTTCCGGGGTCATCAACTGTGAATGGGAGGCAATCGGAGATTTCTCCAGAATTGTTTTGGTAACCCGCTCAGGGAGACCCTTTTCAACCGTATAGCTTACCAACATCCCTTTTTCATCATACTGAGGACTATAAAAACAGGGAGCATAACAACCTTCAAAAGACTGGCTGATTTCAAGCAGCATTTCCTCACGAGTATATTTCTGATACAGTTCGGAAATTTTAGTTGTGAGGGCTGATAGGATGGGTTCAGCTTCGCCGAGTAAAAAAAGATCAATAAAAGGCGCCAATGGTTCGGGATTCATGAACGTAGCAACACCACCGCAAATAATAAGCGGGGTTTCAGCAGAGACTTCTCGACCTCTGCTGGCGGCATAGGGATCTATCCCGGCCATACGAAGAATCTGAACCAGGTGCTGATAATCGTGTTCGAAGCTAATGGAGATAAAAATGATGGGAAAGTGGTTCAAAGGTCGTTGCGACTCAACAGAACGCAACAGTTCGCCACCTTCAGGAAGAAAAAACCTCTCGCAGACAAGCCCCTCCTGCTCACCAAGTAACGCATACACCAGTTGAAAGCCGAGGCTGGACATACCGACACCATACGTGTTCGGGTACATCAGCGCGACGGGCAGTTGTCCTGTCCACTTCTTAAGGTAACTGCCTTTTTCCTGTGCCAGCCTGGCTTCCCGCCTGCTGGTGTACCCTTCTACTGTCCTGTGCTGCTTCCTGATACTGATACCCTTTAACTAATTGGCTTTTTTGCGGAGGTATGCCGGTGTTTCCAGTTGATCTTCATGCCATGCAGGAAGGTCACGTCTGCGATCAGCGTCACCAGCACTCGAACTGAAATGATCATGCGTTTCAAAATTCGAGCCGGGAAGACGGGTCACCCGTGGATGCCGGTTTACCGGAGCCTGCTTGGCAGAACCAAACGTTTCGGGTTCACGCTGCACTTCACGCTCTCGTTCCTGCTTCTTCCTGTGGAGATCATTTACCTGGGCTATAGCTTCCTTCTTACCTGCAGCACTACCAACACCTGTTGCTATAACGGTAACATGCAGTTCATCATCCAGAGAGTCATCATACAGCGCACCGATAACAACCTTGGCATCCTCATCAACACGCTCCTGAATAAGAGCTGATGCCTCCATGAATTCAGACATCGCAAAAGTCTTTTCGGAAGCCGAAATGTTAATGATCAATCCTCGAGCACCATCAATACCAAAGTCCTCAAGCAACTGATTGTCAATTGCCTTGCGGGCTGCCTCAACGGCACGGTTTTCACCTACTGCACTACCTGCTCCCATAATCGCCGGGCCAACTTCACCCATTACAGTACGAAGATCCGCAAAGTCGGCATTAATAAGACCGGGAACATTGATAAGATCGGTAATACCTTTGACCGCCTGCAACAGTACATTATCCGCCATGGTCAACATATCGGACAGTTTGCTGTTCTTCTGCATTAGCGACAGCAATCTGTCATTTGGAACTGTAATGATGGTATCAGCATATTTTTGCAGTTCTTCCCAGCCGGATTCAGCATTCCGCAT
>JBFHGS010000322.1:0-4941 GCA_041582995.1 Desulfopila sp.
GCTTGGGAAAAAGAACAACTTTTCGAATTTTCACCCGGAAGTATGGAACACAATTAAAACGTCAGGCAGCCAGGGAACTGTTAAAAATGATGGTGTTTATCTCTTTCAGAAAATAATTCCGCGTAACGAAATTTTAGCGAATTCAAAGGCAACCGATTCAACAAACAACCTGCAGCAAGGCTCTGCTCCTCCTAACGACGAATGGTATCTCATGTGTCAGATTCCGGGCACTGAACTTTCGTATCAGGCGACACTGCAACGACAAAAGGAAAAGATGTCGTGGCTTATGCTCGCAATCGCAATTCTTGCATTTTCGGCCTGGCAGGGTGCTCTCACACGTATCGAAAAACAAAAGAACTTACGCTCGATGCAACTCCTTTCTCAGGGTTTGGAACAGAGTCCAACTGCTGTGGTTATCACAGATATCAATTGTAATATTTTATACGTTAACCCTACTTTTGAACATATGAGTGGTTACAGCGCCGAGGAAGTATTAGGAAAACACACCCGTATGTTTAAATCCGGCAGAACAGAAAATAAAACATATGAGGATTTGTGGCTCACATTGGCAGAAGGCAAGACCTGGCATGGCTATTTTGAAAACAGGCGTAAAAACCGGAAAGCATATCAGGTAGAAGCACATATTTCTCCGATAATTGGAGTTCATGGACAGAGCGAGCGTTTTATAGCGGTACTGGAAGATGTCACCGTTAAAATTCAGCTTCAGCAGAAACTCAAAAGATACGCAACTATAGATACGTTGACAGGTGCTTATAACCGTGGATACTTTACCAGAAACGGTGAGAAGGAACTGCAACGGATAGCACGATATGACCGCCCGGCATCTCTTCTTCTCTTTGATCTCGACCACTTCAAAAACGTGAATGACACGTACGGCCACGCTGCCGGAGACATCGTGTTGAAATCCTTTGCAAGATGCGCGGCAGAACAACTCAGAGACAGTGACATACTAGGGCGCATTGGCGGCGAGGAATTTGCGGTTTTACTTGTCGAAACCGACCTGCGCGGAGCCAGGCAATTGGCGGAACGTATACGGCAGGAAATTTCCGAACTTAAGATTCCCTCAGAGAATGCAACTATCAGCGTAACCGTAAGTGTTGGGTGCACATCCTTTAGCGGACCGAAAGACTCTCTCTCAGAGATGTTGAAAAGAGCAGATAAAGAACTTTACCGCGCAAAGGAAAATGGTAGAAACAGGGTGGAAAGCACAGCTTAGTATAACAATTTATGCCGTATATTCTTCGGCGCATGCGCCGCTATAGAGGCCAGCAGAAAAGCACCTGGAATGAGCAGTGTCCCCGGCAACAGGCCATGCACAACCAGAGCAATCAACAGACATTTTATACCGGTTGCGACCCCGCACACCTCCCGATAGATCTCACGATGCCGCATCCATTCTGTTGCAAGCAGCGCAAACCCACTGATAACAACAAGCCAGGTGTAAACACCTGCGGGAAAAACCATTTCGGTAAAGAGAAATGTAGTCAAAAAAACCGCCGCGCCGATCTGATGAGCGGCTCGGACAGCAACTGAAAACAGGAGCACCCAATATGGTCGCTGTTCAGTTCGCCCCAGTGACAAAGAAGTCGAAGATATGTCTTTATCAGTTTTTTTCATCCTATCCCTGTATACATCGTCATAAACATTCTGGATATACTACAACTCACTGAGAGTAAGCCATAGAATTCACACAGCGGCTATTGGTTTTACGACCTCTTTCACCTCTGCATCGGGTTGAAAAAACTGGATTGCTACAGTCACCATAAGGCCGTCTGACTTCAGATAGCGTTCCTTACTGCAAGCTGAAATCAGAACGTTTACCGTCTGTTTTCAACAGCTTTCACTGCAGTAAATAGCGCCCCCGCAGTATATTCTGAAGTTTTGACACCGGAATTCCCACGATAGGAAACATCTGAAAATCCTGCTTTTTCCATCAATACAATCTGGTCTCGCACGGAGACCGCTCCGCCTACTCATTGTGCCCAGGCATCGAGGTTAGCTGCCATTCCGGATGGCAGACCCTTCTCCAGCACAATATCTGCAAACTGAAGTCGTCCCCCTGGTTTCAGCACTCTATGCATTTCCTTAAACAGGGCCAGCTTGCCAGGAGAAAGGTTGATTACCCCATTAGAGATTATCACATCAAACACGGCATCTTCATACGGAAGAACTTCAGAAGTAACCTGCTTGATCTCAATATCAGTGATTTCTGCCTCGGTAAGATTGTTCTCAGCCCGCTGGATCATTTCACTCGACATATCCACACCGCAAACACGACCTGTCTCTCCTGCCAACCTGCGGGCAACAATCAGATCCAATCCTGCTCCACAACCGATATCAAGAACCGTACTACCCGGCGCTATATCAGCCAGCACGAAATGGTTACCAACACCGCAGAATGCATTCAGCACTTCTTCAGGGATATCGGCGAACCACTCAATATCATACCCCAATTCCAGAGCCCCGGCTCTGCCGGTAGTATACTTGAACAAACCGGATGCTGATTTCGAGACATTACTGTATTTTTTTTGAATAGCAGCACGAATGTTTACCACTTCCTCGTCACTGAAAACACCCTCAGAAAGCTGGTCCCTTACTTCTTCCTTTGCCTGCACACCAGCAACCGGCAGACCGCCGGAGAGACGGGGAGGCGCTCAAACTCCAGTTTTCAAATCACATTTTGGGAAATTACTCATAGCAAACCTCTCACTCCGTTTATAACGAATACAGATTAACAAAAGTACTACTCAATGGTATATCATTGTAATGCTCAACGGAAAAATTTTCACTGAAATACCTCTGCAGCACAGTACAAGTGGAAAGATACATGGATAAAAAAAAGAGATAACGACCGGAATTGAAACCACGATGAAAAGATATCGGAGGAAGTAGAAAACTGTATTGGCTAGAAATCCAGGTTAGAGGTTATATATTTTAATTTTCCGGTACAGGGTAGCTTCTGAAATATCTAGAATTTCTGCAGCCTTCCTACGGTTCTGCCCGGCTTGCGTCAGGGCATTCCTGATTGCTTCCAGTTCATATGAAGCAAGCGTGCCGTCAGCAAGTGTTTTCCCTGCAACATCCTGATCAGAACCAAGACCCGGCATTAAATCAGCACGATGTATACACGTATCCCTGGCAAAAACCATAGCTCCCCGGAGTACGTTCTCAAGTTGACGTACGTTACCGGGCCAGTCATAGCGCGTTATCATTCCAAGAGCTCCTGCCGTCAGTGTGATATTGTGGTCAACACCTTCAACCGGCTGACTAAGGATATGTCGGGCAAGTAGTGCAATATCGCCAGCACGCTCTCTAAGTGGTGGTGAAACCAGAGTAACCTGAGAGAGTCTATAATACAGATCCTGCCTGAACCTGCCTTCGGATATTTCGTCCTGCAGATTTCTATTTGTTGCAGCCACTATCCGAATATCTACTGCGTAATTTTTTGTAGAACCTACAGGCCTTACAATCCTTTCCTGGATTGTCCGCAGAAATTTTGCCTGAACGCCCATTGAAAGTTCACCAATTTCATCGAGAAAGAGGGTTCCCTTATCTGCAGAACGTATCAACCCCAGAGCATTAACATCCGCCCCGGTAAAAGCACCTTTTGCATGGCCGAACAGCTCTGATTCCACAACATTTTCGCTGATTGAGGCACAATCGACTGCAACAAAAGGCTGATGAGACCTGTTTGAATAATGATGTGCAGCCCTGGCAATTAATTCCTTGCCTGTTCCGCTCTCTCCCTGAATCAATACGGTGGTATCAGTCGGTGCCACCCGCATTATCTGATCCTTCAGCTTACGCATGTCTGAAGACTCACCAATCATTGAATCCAAACTGAACCAGTTTCGATCAGCGTTCTGTGGTCTATTTTTCTTCTGCTCCTGTAACCAGCCATCATACATCTGCTCAACTCTTTTCCCTAGTATTTCAAAAGAATTACTCTTTTCAAGAAAATCAGAAGCTCCATGTTTAATAGCTTCAACCGCTTCTTTTATTCCTCCTTCTTTTGTCTGAATTATTATTTTCAACTCAGGATATCGTTCACGGGCCTTTTTCAACACAGAAAAGCCCGTCATGCCAGAAAGTTCTAAGGCAATCACCAGCAAGTCTACCGGTGATGAAGCTAACCGTTCAAGGGCTTCATCACCACTGTATGCTGAAAGCATCTGGTAATCATTTCTGGAAAAAAAACGCTTCAGAGAGTCATGAACATGCTCTCCATCGTCAACAATCAGAAGCGTGAATCGTAATCGTGGTCTGGTCATCTCAAATCCAAAGACGGGATTTATTATCGTATTATCGTATCGTAACAAAATTCAGGATATGAAAAGTATATGTCGAGCCTGAGACGATATCCAGAAAATTCCAAAAATGTCCTTTCAAATAAACAGAGCACTTTCTACAATCTCTCAATTTGATAGGCACAAGGCATTATTCACTTCAAATGCGAATACTGCTACCTATGAAATTTCATTATGTTAGCGAAAATGACCTTACTGGCACATCTGTTGCTTGTTTACTCTAAAAACATATCCGGAATAGAGCTTCTATGACTTTTCGTTCATCATCATGAATACAGCACTTATGCCAGGTCAAGTACCAGGATTATTAACAATAGCATGTCTGCTATCCTTCATGCTCGCCGGCTGTACACCCTCTGGCGTTACACGAAATATTGAAGAGGTCCACTTCCAGAAAGCGGAACTGGAGGAACGCCTAGAACGTAAAAGACAAGAAAACTTGATCACTGCTAAAATTCTGCAACAAAGTGCGAACCTTCCCCGCTGGTCACAGCTTCGTCCCCCTCTTTCTCCAGGTGACCGGCTTCAGGTCAATATACAGAATGGTGAAATATTTAGCGGAGTCTATGAAATAGATATCGATGGTGCTGTAAACATACCCTACCTACCATCC
>JBFHGS010000323.1:0-4937 GCA_041582995.1 Desulfopila sp.
GAATAGTTGCTCGATATATTTTTTGCCAAGGCCGTCAATATCGAGACCGGCTTTGGATGCAAAGTGAATCAGGCTTCGCAATCGCTGAGCATCGCAGTGCGGGTTATGGCAGCGGGTTACTGCTTCACCTTCCGGTTTAGCCAGTTGATGGTTACAGACCGGACATTTTTCAGGCATACGGATGACTTCTTCACCTCCGGTTCGTGCCTCAATAACCGCTTTGACGATTTCCGGGATGACATCGCCCGCACGCTGTATGAGCACGGTATCTCCGTAACGCAGGTCTTTGCGTTCAAGTTCATCCTGATTATGGAGGGTAGCGCGGCTGACGGTAACTCCACCAACATTGACAGGTTCGAGGAGAGCAACCGGCGTGATTGCACCTGTCCTGCCCACTTGGAATTCAACGCTGCGCAGGGTGGTGGTAGCCTGGGTTGCCGGGAACTTGCAGGCGATGGCCCAGCGCGGTGCACGTGCCTTGTTGCCGAGCCGGTCCTGCAGAGTGAAGGTGTCAACCTTTACCACCATACCATCAATTTCGTAGGGCAGAGTGTGGCGCTGGTTTGCAAGTGTATGAAAGGCGGCGATGACTTCCTGGATTGAGTTGCATTGTCGGGTGAGGCTGTTTACAGGCAATCCGAGTGTGCCCAGATATTTGAGCATTTCGTATTGTCCGGGACGGCCGGTATCTGCAGGTAATGAAACACCGTAGGCGAAAAAATCGAGCGGTCTGGATGCTGTGACTGCAGGATCGAGTTGTCGGAGTGAACCTGCTGCGGCATTTCTCGGATTTGCAAAAGGCTGTTTACCGGAACGCAGATAGAGGTCGTTGAGCTTCTGCAGACCATTCAGGCCCATAAAAACTTCACCGCGAACTTCAAGAAGTACTGGCGGGTTGTTCATAAGACGAAGAGGGATCGCTTTTACTGTGCGTAATTGTGCGGTGATATCTTCACCAACCCTGCCGTCTCCTCGGGTAGAGCCCTGAATGAACTTGCCATTTTCGTAAACAAGCTCGACAGCCAGGCCATCGAGCTTTGGTTCTGCAACATAGGAAAGAGCCAGATCCTGACTGAGAAATCGGAGCAGGCGAGCTTCGAATTCCAGCAGATCATCGTCGTTGAAGGCATTTTCAAGACTCAGCATCGGCATCCGGTGTTCGACCTGGGTAAATTTATCCAGGGGAGAGCCGCCAACACGTTGACTGGGAGAGTCTTCGGTTATCAGTTCAGGATGTGCTTTTTCAAGAGCCAGAAGTTCTTTAAACAGCACATCATATTCGCCGTCTGATATGATTGGAGCATCAAGGACGTAATATCTGTGTGCGTGCTCGTGCAGCAGCGCGTGGAGTTCGGTAATTCTTTCCTGTGGAAGCATAATGTTATTCTGGTGGATCAAGCAGAATTCCTTTTTTGGCAATATTTTCTTTTGCGACTTCATCTATGAATATAAGAATGTCTGCCGGTGGCTTGTTTGCCTCTTTGGAGATAACGTCGGTTACACCTGCGACGATCTTTGATTTTTGTTCTTTAGTGAGTGTTCCTGCTACTCGAATGTTGACATAAGGCATTGTTTTGTCCTCGCTTATATGTGTTGCTGTTGACGGGTGTAGTGGGGCAAATGAGAGGGTACTATACTCTGTTTCAAATAAGTGACAAAGCGTATTCTACTGTCTCATGAGTACTGTGAAGGTTGTTGCTGCCTGAAGTTTCATAGTATGGAACCAGGAGAGGACTGAGAATTTTTAATGATCAGAGCAGCTCAGAGTATGGCTCGTGGTGATTCATTCAATCGTCTTATCATCTAAATTCGACTGCAGGGTGAAATTTATTATGGTAATAATTCAGCTGTTATGGAGAGTATAAGGATCACATTATACGAAGGGTATACTTATGAATTCGGTGTGTGCTCACTTCAAAGATATGGAGAATGAAACCATCCTTAAAAGTGCAAACCTCAAAATGAGTCGCTAAAATGGGGATCGGACGTCTGGCCAGAAAACAGCTTCTTTGGATACTTGCATTTAGCTCCTTTGTAACCCTGATGAGTACGGCTATTCAATTGTTTATCGAATATCGTACTGATACAGCTTTTATCTATGAACAGTTTGAGCAGGTAAGAAATGCTCATCTTGATTCGTTGACAAGGAGCGTGTGGATATTTGATGAAAAGCAGATTGATACACAGCTGGATAGTATTCTGAGCCTGAGAGATATTGTTGCGGTCGAAGTTCTGGATACTACCGGTGCCCGCTATGTTCGGGGTAAAGCCTCTCCGCTTTACAGGACTGAATCTGTTCACTTTGATATGCTTTTTTCGCATGGTGGGAAGAAAGAACTCCTTGGCACAGTAAAGATTACAGCTTCACTTGAAGGAGTGTACGAGAGGTTGCGTAGGAGAATTCTTGTTATTCTTTTCACTCAGGCTTTGAAAACCTTCCTGGTCTCCTTTTTCATTGTGTACGTCATTAACCACTTGGTAATGCGTCATCTGGCAACTATTGCAGCGTATACTACTGAAATTAAATCTGCTACACTCGGGCGCGTTCTCAGCCTAAAAAGAAAGCCATCATCAATCCTGGCAGAGGATGAACTGGATAAAGTGGTGAACTCGATAAATATGATGCGGCAGCGTTTACAGGAAGATCTTGTTGCCCAAAAGAGAATTGAACAGTCTTTGCGCGAGAGTGAAGAGAAGTTTAGAGCAATTTTTGAAAACGCGGTTGAAGGTTTTTTTCAAAGCACTCTGGAAGGAAGCTTCATAAGCGTGAATCCGGCTTTTGCCAGAATGTTTGGTTATGATTCTCCGGAGGATATGGTGCAGGCCATTACCGATATCGAGAAACAGTTCTATTACCATGCTGAAGACCGGCAACGGTATCAAGAGGCAATTGGTACTGCGGGAGCCATTGAAAATTTCGAATTTATAGCAAAGAAAAAAGATGGGACACCCATTTGGATATGCAATAACACCCGGTGTTATTTTGATGAGAGCGGCAAGGTTATTCGCTATGAAGGCACTGTAACCGATATTCAAAACCGTAAGACGGCGGAGCAGGAGAAGGAAAAACTGCAGTTGCAACTTGTCAAAGCCCAGAAAATGGAATCAATCGGCAATCTTGCAGGAGGTATTGCTCATGATTTCAACAATATTCTTTCTGTATTGATGGGTTATACGGAACTTTCTCTCCTTGAGGTTAAGGAAGGATCAGTTCTCGAAGATAACCTTAAAAATATCCATAAAGCAAGTGAACGCGCGAGAGATCTGGTGAAGCAGATTCTTGCTTTTGCCCGCCAGGCCGACGAGGAATTCAAACCTGTTCATGTGAAGAGCATAGCACAAGAAGCCTTGAAGTTTATTCGATCAACCATTCCGTCGACCATAGAGGTCAGGCAGTCGCTGGAGAGTGATTCGCTGATACAGGGAAATGCTACTAACATCAATCAGATATTCATGAATATCTGCACCAATGCTGCACATGCAATGGATAGGTGTGGTGGGATTCTGGACGTTACGATGAGAGATGTTGAATTGTCGGCAAGATCGCCTCTTCTGCCTTCAGGGCTGCAGCCGGGTAGCTATCTGCGGATTGAAATTTCTGATACCGGTGAGGGGATTAAGCCGGAAATTGCAGACCACATTTTTGAACCGTATTTTACAACGAAAAATATAGGTGAGGGAACGGGAATGGGGCTTGCGATCGTTCATGGAATTGTTGAGGCATACGGGGGGCGCATTGAGCTCAAATCTGCAGAGGATGCAGGAACGAAATTCACGGTGTACCTGCCGTTATCAAAGGAGGTGGAAGTATCGTTATCTCCTGAGGAAAGCAGTGAATTGCCAGGAGGTAATGAAAAAATCCTTTTTGTTGATGATGAAGCTGCTATAACAACTGCAAGTGGCAGAATGTTGGAATTGCTCGGCTACAAGGTTACACTGCAGACAGATAGTATTAGTGCATTAGAGCTTTTCAAAGGATCTTTGAACGCTTTTGATCTGGTGGTGACCGATATGAACATGCCGGGAATGACAGGTGATGTCCTTGCTGCAAAAATCAGGGAAGTTCGACCAGATATCCCGGTGATTCTGTGTACTGGTTATAGCAAAAGAGTTACAGAACAATTTCTTGCTGAGGTGGGTGTCCAGGCATGTGTTTATAAGCCGGTCAGTGCAGCGGAATTGGCGCATGCAGTCAGAATTGCATTGGATAATGCTGGTTGAGCTGGTCGCGTGGTCGTGAGTTCATTATATTCCTGACCTGTCCCGCAAAAAAGGGGGGAAATTGACTTTCATGGTGTGAATCTCTTGATAGTTGTTGCTTCAGCTTTCTTTATTATTTCTGCAAGTTCTCCACTATCTTTCATTGTTGTAAGAGTTTCCTCAAGCCGGGGTATGATGTCAGCCTTGCTTTTGTGAATATACATGTACAGGTTAAGTACAGCCAGGGTTGTATCGATGGGAATTATTTCAGCGAACCCGGCTCTCTCGATAGCCAGAAGTCCGTCTGTTCTGTTGGTCAAGGCAACATCTGCCCGGCCCTTCATGACGGCAATCATTGCTTTTTCCGTGTCTCCCATGTCTGTAAGCTGATTGGCTGGTACTCCCTTCGTAATGTTATCAGTATGTTTTACCCCCAGCACCTTTGCCACCTCATATCTGGTCAGATCATCTTTGGTATTGATGACCACGCTGCTGCCCTTTTTGATGAATCCATTGGTTTCAAGTGAGTAATAAGGAGTGGGGACCCTGATGACAGTAGGATTGTTCACTCCGTAGGAATATATCCGCATAATTTCACCATCTTTTTTTCCGGATGTCGCTGCCGCTTGAGCGCGGTTCCCCGGAAGGGGCGTAATGGTAATTTTTATGCCCATTTTTGCGAAAACCTGCGGGATGACAAGCCTGCCAACTTCCTGCTCCAGCAAACCTTCTATGGA
>JBFHGS010000324.1:0-4902 GCA_041582995.1 Desulfopila sp.
CTGCCATTGAAGTTGATCAGAAAGATGTCGTCACCTGTATAACGTACCCCCTGAATCCTTTCAACAGCTTGTCGTATGATATGTGGGGAGTGTTCACCGTCCGCAAGAGTTACCGTGGTGTAATGACTTCTGTAAATACCTTTACGAGGTGGGGGGACATTATCCGGACCATTCTGCAGGCGATATTTTATCGCAGCGGGGGGAATGGGTGAGAGTGTGTATCCCTGTTCCGTGTTTTGTGCCTGCCTGGTTTTTCTGCTAAAAAAAATATTTCTATTTCCCGTTATGTGACTGTAGAATTTTTCTCCTGCACCCTCTGGGAAAAACAGGAAAATAATTTGTCGGGCACCATTATTTTCCAGTTCCTGAACGAAGTTAAGCCAGATCTCATCGTGTAATCCACTTTGTTCGGGCCGGCATTCTATGACCAGCGAACGCTGTTCCGGGGCAATGGAGGGCGGGGCATAACGACTGACAAAATCGTTAATGGTATTATTCAGATCATCTGGAATATGCAGAAGATGGATAATCATCAGGAAGGCCAGAATGAGCAGATTACCCCCCAGCCCCCAATAAAATGTATTGTGTACTCTTTGCATAATTCTGATGGGATACCGTACAAGCCTGTAATAGCTAAAACCCGGCAGAAAGCCCGGGCAGATATTCTGTGTTTATCAGCTGTCTAATTGAAAATGTGATGTTTTATGTCGAATAGAACCTGATGGACCGTGTGGCTGCGCGTATCGTATTGATATGTATTGCATTATGAGATCATCTCTTGTTTTTTAGCGCAACAGTTTCGTCCGGTGTTACTAACTATCTAGATTCATTTGACCATCTATGAGTAACTTTATCGAAGTGCAGGACATTATTCTAGGAAAATTCATCAACGGTGATAATATGATAGGAAATATTTTTATAAAGACCTGTAGCCGGAGCATGTATTGGTATTTCTGATTACTCCCGAAACTCAACCTGTGCCAGGTTGAGTTTCGGGAGTAATCAGTGGGGTGTAAGGTGTAATGTGTCGACTGCTCACGTTTAAGCAGTTTCGCTAGTATTCTGTATTCACGGCGAAAAACATTATTTGTCTTTTGAAAAGGTTGTAAATTCCTAACCTCTTACGCCTGTCAACTTACCATGTTGACTGAGCGACAGCAGGATATCTCTTTGTGTTTCTCTACAGTCGCACATATATTTTGATTGTGTAGATAGTTTTGTACTTCAGGCGGGGATTGTGCACGGACATGCTGTAAACGGTGCCGGCTGATTTTTTCAACAGAAGGCGTAAAATTATGTTCAAACGATTTTCGATCTTTATTGTCACTTTTTCTATATTTCTTTATCTGACGGGTTGTGCCAGATTGCCGGATTATGCCAAACCTCAATTCTACCCGCCTGAAGACAGTAGCACGTCTGATACGAACAGTTTCGGATATCGGCAACTCAAGCAGGAAGACTTTCAGGCAACGTCGTTACCTGAACAATATTCTCATTTTAATCACAGTATTCAGGCGCGGTCGTGTATCAGTGTTCGGCCTGCTGACGATACAGTGATTCGGATAACTTCCGGTACCTTTGGTGATGAACCTGTATTTATGGGGAGTTTCACCAATATTTCATTTCATGCGGTTTTTAATCCCGGTTGTTCGTGGTGGAGTCCAAAAGTTGGCGCGAATAAAAAACGGTATGTGCTGCAACATGAACAGATTCATTTTGCTCTGGCTGAACTCGGGGCGCGAAGGCTGAATCTTGAAATTCAAAAGGATCTGCAGCAATTTCTGGCGATAGGAAAAAATACGCAGGAGGTACAGATCGAATTGATGGAAAAAGCCAGAAATGTATCCCGTACAGCATTGGAGGAAGACCTCGCCAACCACACTGCATTTGATGAGGACACCTCAATGTATCATGCTCCTAAAGTACAGCAGAAGTGGTTCGAAGATGTTACGCGGCGCTTGCAGCAATCAGCAGTGCAGTGAATTGTGTCAGTTCTTTTTAGCAAAGGGCAGTTGCTGGTTTAAGTCCTTTATATTCGACTCCTCAATACTGTTTACTTCCTTAACGATGTGTTGGAAAAGGGTTTGGAACGGCTGGTCATAGAATTTATGCAGGCTGCTGTTCGATACCGCAGAAAATCCACGGGCAATCTTATGAGGTGATCCGGCACCTGGATCAAAGGTCTGAATATTGTTCAGAATGGCCCATTGGATGGGTGCATAAAAGCACATGTTGAAATGCAGATCTTTGACAGGTTCTTCGCATCCCCAATAGCGGCCTATCATGTGGCCATTTTTTACCAGCAGCATCGACATGGCTATGGGAGGCGCTGAAGTGTCAGTAGTTGCTTCGATGATCAATAATCGGTGGCGGTAATTCTGAAAAATGTGCTCGAAAAATGATCTATTAAGGAATCTGGCAGCCCAGTGTCCGTAGCGTTCATTGGTTTTGAGATAAAAGTGGTACATAAGAGCGGCCTTATCAGGCGAAATAGTGTTGCCGGTATATGTGTGGAATTCAATACCGAGCTTTTGCATTGTTTTGCGTTCGCGCAGGATATTTCGGCGCCGGGACGACGTAAATGTTTTCAGATAATCGTCAAAGCATTCAAAGCCGGGATTTTCCCAGAGATATGACTGATGTTTCCAGGCGACAAAGCCGTGTGCCGGGAACTCAGCGAACCATGGAACATTGATGAAATGCAGATGGCAACCGGTGACGTGGCAACTCTGGCAGAACTGATCGATGGCTGAAAGCATGTTTTGCACCACGAGTGGTTGCTGGTCTCCTGGAACGCAAAGGAACTGATAGCCGACAGATGGGGTGACCGGGCTCATACCAACAAGCTTTGGATAGTAGGTAAGCCCTTGTTCCGTGGCCAGCTGGGCCCACCAGTGGTCGAAGACAAATTCGCCACCACTATGACGTTTGAGATAGAGCGGTGCCGCCCCAACCAGATCATGCCCGTTCCACAGCGTCAAATGGTGTGGTTGCCAGCCGTAGCGCGGGGAAACACTGCCTGAGGCTTCAAGGTTATGCAGCCATTGCCATTCCAGGAGCGGGGTTGCCAGCGGTAATGCCAGTTTGTCCCACTGTTCCTTATCTACCTCTTCGATGGCATTGAGCCAGCGGACTGTCAACAGGGGTTGCTTATCCATGAATAATCCGTGTCAGACGTGAGGTGTTGAAAGCTGTTGCGGAGTGTACCCTGCCAGGATCTCTGCAACGTTACCCGCATTATGCCGTGTACCTGTTAAAAGATAAGGTTGACTGATAACGTTGTCACGAGTTCACATTTTAGCGTGTTATGAGTGTGTTGAGCACTGTACAGAACATATCTCGTTTTTCGGATCAGAAGTGTTTCACTGACTGTTTAAAAAAAGTTAAAAATTATTATCGAATAGAGTACCAGCCTTAGCTCATTCGTATAACAGGTAACTCTTTTAAAGCTGCTGCGCTGTCACCTGTACCTTATTCAACTATGCTATAATACAGAAGTGCTCAATGAGGTATGTGATTACCCCTGTTCGGCATTTATATACTGGTTTACCCTGCTGTCTGTCAGGTTGTGATGCGACAGCCTGTCTTTCCGGAAAATCTTTACATGTGTGATTGGTGTTGTATGAAAAATCGAATGAGAGTGTGCAGTGTTGTTGTTTGTTCAGCGCTGATATTTTTCGGTTTTACGGCGAATGCGAGGGTGCCAAAGGTCTGCCATGATGCAGAAAAAGTCAGGGAGGCGCTGGAGCAGGTGCGGCTATATACGCTCTGTATTGAAACTGGAAATTTGCAGAAAAAGGATCTGGCACGCAGCTATTATAATCGTGGTCTCAACTATCATGAACTGGGTGAGTTTCACAGTTCTGTTCGTGATTATGACAAGGCCATCTCTTTTGATCCGAACTTTGAATATGCTTACAATGCTCGTGGTAACAGTTACTATGATCTCGGTGATAACCTGCGGGCGATGCGCGATTTTAACAAGGCAATCGAGGTTGAGCCGCGCCTGTACTATGCATTCAGTAACAGAGGGAAGATTCATCGAAAGGAAGGGCGGCTCCGGCAGGCGATTGAAGAGTATAATGCGGCTATTACGCTTAAATCAACGTATGTGGATGGACTCAACAACCGAGGTAATGTTTGGTACGAACTGGGAGAACTGCAGCGGGCAATAGAAGATTACAGCAAGGCAATTTCGTTGAATACGCAATATTTTTACGCGTATAATAACCGCGCCAGTATTTACTATGAAATGGGCGATTACCACAAGGCCCTGCAGGATTACAACAAAGCAATCGAGAATGATGCACTTTCTGATGAGGCGTATACAGGTCGTGGAAATGTCTTCAGAAAGATGGGTCGGTATAGTCGTGCTATTCTCGATTATGACCGGGCGCTGGAATTGAACCAGGCAAATGCTGAAGCCTATAATGATCGTGGAAACGCATTTTTCAGCCTGGGTGAAAACACCAATGCATTGCAGGACTACGAGCGGAGTATTGAGTTAAATCCGGCTGGAGACCATGTGTATCTCAATCGTGGCAGGGCGCTTGAAAAACTCGGGAGATTTAGCGATGCCTTAACCGACTACGACAGAGCAATCGCACTGAAACCGACAAGCAGTAAATACAATGCCAGGGGTAACGGATATTACAGTCGTGGCAGGTATACAGATGCAATTAAGGATTATACCCGGGCACTTGAGCTAAATGCAGAATATTATTATGCGTATACAAATCGAGGGAACAGTTATCTGAAAATCGGGAATGTAGAGGCGGCTGTCCGCGATTTTGCAAGAACAGTAGAGCTGAAACCGGATTATGCCGATGGTTACAATAACAGAGGAAATGGCTTCTATGCACAGGGGAAGCACAGCCAGGCGATTGAAGATTACAGCAAGGC
>JBFHGS010000325.1:0-4782 GCA_041582995.1 Desulfopila sp.
CCTTCAGATGTCGGCCGTACCTATGAGTCTATTATCCGGATTAACAGTCAGTCGGGTAAGGGCGGCGTAGCCTACATTATGGACAAAGAATATGGCTTTAAGATGCCGAAAAACATGCACCCTGAATTTGGCGGAATAGTCCAGGGAGTTACCGATAAAGAGGGGCGTGAATTGCAGCATAAGGAAATCTACGATGCCTTTGACCGCGCCTATCTTACTGCCAGCAAACCATATTCACTGAAAGGCTTTAATGTTATCAAACGCCATATTGATGACTCAGAAAAGCTTTCATCAGCAGAAATCGAAGCGCAGATTCGCATAGGTGATACAGAAAAGACAATCAGCGCCACAGGTAACGGCCCGCTTGACGCCTTCTGTTCTGCACTGAAGACAGAGATCACCGGTGACTTCACCCTCTGCAGTTACCATGAACATGCATTGAACGGCGGTTCCTCCGCCAAAGCGGCAGCCTATATTGAAATAGAACAGCCTGAAGGCAAAAAGACCTGGGGCGTCGGAGTTGATACCGATATTATTATTGCTTCTATCAAGGCTGTGTTGAGTGCTTTGAATCGGAAGATGTAGTCTGAAAATTAGTTTGTTAGTGCCATTATGCCGATAGCAACGACAAATATCTTTCATCAACTTTAGAATACGAGGTTGCTGATCGCCGAACGAAATATAAACTCATGTTTCGCAAGGTTTTCGGTGACCTCCAAGCGTATTATTATGTAAGTTATGTATCCTCTTTCAGGGGCCTGAGTTATATCAGGTTAACTCTATTCCTTCTTTTTCATGTCTGTACTGCGGCAAGGTGCTGAGATTATGGAGTGAGTACTTTTTAAAGAAGTTATCTCATTGTGGTACAATTAATTGGAAAATAGTAAATAATATATTATTTGTAACCCTTACGGGACCACGTGGCGTTTGCACCTATTGTTTGAAGGGGCTCCGTGCTTTATCCAGGCGACGAGAGAATTTGTGTCTATTTTATTTATTGAACCATATTGATAATAATGAAAGAAAAAGTAAGTCAAAAAAAGAAAAACAGAATTCATTTCAAAAGTTATTTGAAACCTACGCTAAAGGCTTATGGGTCGGTAGAGCAGATGACAAAGGCGAACCAAGGTGGTCCTACGTTTGATGGTGCCGACCCTCAAGGTACGGGGCATCATAAATTAAGTACATAACTCTGGTTGTTTCTCTTTGTTTCACCACTGGTTTATGCTCTCAATCCAGGACTGAAGCAGGTATGGGCGTATTTCCATATGGCTGATGTTTTCCGGTCGTTTGCAGTGTAATAGTTTTTTGAGTTTGTCAATGTTGACGAAAGCGGAGATTTGATCAGAAAGAGGAACTAGGTCATCCAGTACTTTGGGGCTGTTTGAGAGAAGCGTGTGGTGAAGGGCTCCCAGAGGCGTTTTAGGTCGGGATAATACTTCGAATGGGAGATGTCCTTTCATTGCTTCCCTAAGAATGTGTTTGTTGAAGAACCAGGGTGTTGCAGGGATTGAGAGGACTGCTGTAATCAGTCTTATATCTAAAAACGGGTCACATGTCTCAGTTGCAGTCATCCCCAAATCTATAAAGATATCGTCAGTATTCCAGTCGGGTTGAATGAGGGACCTGTGTAATAGGTCATGACGATGAGCCAGGGGTGAAAGATTGGGATGTTGAGACTCTTTCCAGCGGCTTACGAGAGAGTACTTTTTCTCCAAATTACAGTTCAGATAGTCAGGGTAACTGTCCATGCGACCCTGACGGGTGGAATGAGGGTTCAAGTCTCGAAAGAGCTTGAGTAAGCCACTCCCCAGTGGTGGTAGTTTCCTGTATAAACGGTATAGTTTAATTGTAGCTGTTAGTAATTCTAACGAATTTGATTCCCGCATTGCCGATAGGAGAGAAGAATAGCATAAGAGATTATCTCCGGCGGATCCTGTGATTACAGTCGATCCCTTTTGTGAAATATTTCGTTTTGCATCCTTGTACAAAAGAGGTGTAAGTACTTCTAGTGGGCGTGTGGTGTACATCCGCTTTGGATCTAATAATCGATAACCATCTGCAGGTATGTAATCGACATCGATGCGGAGTTTATCCGAGGTTTTTTGGATAAAGAATCTTTCGTTACAGAGATCTGATTTGTCGTAGACAATGCTTACTGCATGTATCTTTTCCTGACTCCCCTGGCTGGTGTAAATGGCTCTCATGGTTGCCGCGATAGAGCTGGAATCTAAGCCACCGCTCAGAGAGACAACCAGCTCCTTGCCCCGTATTCGGTCAGCAACTGCTTGTCTAAATGTTTCAAAAAAATATTCTACATAATCATTTTTGTTTCTGTATTTGATTGTCTGCACATCGGCAGATATTTCCCAGTATTTTTCAAGACGTTTTCTCTGATCTTCAACTACAAGAGTATAAGCTGGAGGAATGCACTGGATATTTTTAAAGGCAGTCTGCTGCTTATGAAGCCAAGTGTAATCTCCAAATAGCAAAAAAGCTCCCATGGCTTGATCGCTAAGCTCTTGAGGCATGCTTGGGTAATGTAGCAGGCATTGAATACTGTTGCACAGAACAAAAGTCGATCCAATTTGGGCCATATATAACTGCCGCATGCCGAATCTGTCTCTTGCACAAAATAACTTATTTTTTCTTTTGTCCCAGATGATTATTGCAAAATCTCCGAGTAGGAAATCGACACAGCTTTCCCCCCATTTGATGTATGCTCTGATTATGAGTTCTGAGTCTGGAGTGGTGTCAAGGTCGTAGCTATTTGGTAGGCCAACGGAAGTCGCGAGTTCTCTTCGGGCATCAAGTCGTGCACTGCAGATGATTTTAACTGAATGATCAATTCCTTCAGGCTGTCCAGCTAAAGTTGTTTGTGTAGACTCTTGCTGAAGTGTATAACCGAAACCTACATGTTCTTCGGTCCAGCTATCACTGCCGTATATTCCTTTATACTCAAGACGTGCTGTTAATATTTTGATCACCTGTCTCGAAACAGGTGATCGATCTGTATTGATTACTGCAAGTATGCCGCTCATTTAAATAGTGATAAATAGAGAAGAAATTTTATTATTAATCCGGCGGGAATTTAGACCAACACTATCCTGCGATATGTGGTCAATAATGTGTTGATGCTGCCTACTTGTAGTCTGTATATTTAAACTTCAATGCCCATCGGCTTAATAATCTGATTTGTTATTGACCATGTCATCGATCAATTTGTCGACAAGATCCTGTATTTTCATTTGATCTTTAACAGGTTGAACCCTGCGTACAGGGATTGTTTTGGAAATTTGAGATAATACCTCAAATTCTCTTCGTATCATCATTGTGTTAAGGTAGGAACTCCCATAAGTTAATGGCGCAAGACGTATCATCTTTTCAACGGAATTAACTTCCAGAATTTCTATGCTCTTTTTCTCAATAGTGTTCCAGTCGAGAATATAGAGAGCAGCTAAGGGGACAGGGTGATTGCAAAATTGGTGGTTACTTTTGTTAAGGTCTAAAAAACGCTTTTCCCAGGTTTGTGTTAGCAAAGGAAGTTCTTCGTCCTGTTTCTCTAGCCATGGTAGTTTTTTTTGATACAGACGTAACTGTGGATACCCTGGTGAAGCCCAAAACAAATCCTTATCTTCCCTGATCGGCAAGATGTCATCAGTCAATATGGTGTACCCGGCACAAGCGAATGCTGCAGCAAGAGTTGATTTGCCGCTTCCGGAAAAACCTGCAAATCCATATGCACTTCCGTTAATTACAATTGCACTTGCGTGAATGCAGACATGGTTTTTCAGACGGAGAGTATATGCCAAAATAGGCCCTTGGATGTAGAGGGGGAGGTCGCAAGTTGTAAAAATATTATTCCAGCGCCCCCATATTTTGCTGCCATCTGAGGTTAAAAGAAACTCTACTCCAGTCGTGTATTGGATGTGTATATATTCATCATTAAAAATATTCTTGATCGTGAAGAAAGGAGTGTTTGCATCGTTTGTACTCATTCCCAAAGTATTTTCAGGTTGAGTGATCTGTGTAAAAAAATCAGGAAAGAAACCCAATGTAATGAGTACATCCTGTTGAGCGACAGGGTTTAGATGCGGGCTAAATCCAGGAATTGCATTATTAGAGACAACATGAAGGCCATAAGCATCATAGGAATAAAATGTAGCAGAGTGCATAATAATGGATTTAGCGTAAAGGCAGAAAGTTAATAGTTAATAGTGAGATGCATAGCCTTGTAATGTAGGTTATTGTGTTCATAATTTAGTGCCGGTTTCAGAGTTTTAATAAACCTATATCAGGTATATGTACCTATTTACAGCTCTTTTTGGGCAGGTTAAATAGTGCCTGGTGAAAATGAAAGCTGATGTATTATCGTACCTGCATTGAAATTTTCAACCAGCAGGTGCCTCCTGATACTTATCCGGAGAAACTCAATCATTCCGTCGCAGGAACTTACTTTTAACCGAGTTATACCCTGTCGAAATCATACTAAATACTGGGGGTTGCTCTTTTTTTTCTACGTAGATCAGAGGAAATAAGGTAAACGAAAATTCTGATCTGTCTCCCGGTTTATACAATTCCGTCACGGGAATAATCTTTACTTAACTCATATTATGCCAAAAACATACCCAACCATACAGGCAGAACTGAAAAGTTCCCCCCGAACCTGGCTTATTACCGGTGTTGCCGGTTTTATCGGTTCTAATCTCCTCGAAACACTCTTGAAGCTGGATCAGAATGTTGTCGGTCTCGACAATTTTTCCACCGGTTTTCAGCATAATC
>JBFHGS010000326.1:0-4781 GCA_041582995.1 Desulfopila sp.
TAGTCGTAGCTATGCAACCCTTCTTATCACCAGGTAATAATGACATAGACCTTGGGGGGAAGCTCGTTATTCCAGGCTTTGTTGAATCGCATCTTCATCTGGATAAATCATGTATTCTTGATAGATGCCAGGCAATACGAGACAACCTGGATGAAGCAATTCAACAGGTATCACAAGCTAAAGCCAATTTTACAGAAGAAGACGTGGCCCGAAGAGCAGCTAAAACGCTCGAAAAGTGCATATTAAATGGTACAGGCTTTATGCGCACTCAAGTCGAAGTCGATCCGGTAATCGGTCTGAGAGGATTACGTGGTGTCCAGCAGGCTATCGAAAAATATGCATGGGCAATCGATGTTGAGATTTGTGTATTTCCTCAGGAAGGTTTACTGAATTATCCGGGAACCGAAGAGTTAATGATCGAATCACTCCAAAGTGGCGCGACGATTATTGGAGCTGCTCCCTATACGGATAAAGATCCACATGGTCAGATTGACCGAATTTTTGAGCTTGCTGAAAAATTTAATGTGGATATTGATATGCATCTCGATTTCGCCCTCAATTCAACGCCACTGGATGTTGAATATGTTTGTGATAAGGCCGAAAACACGGGCTGGTCTGGCCGGGTAACAGTTGGCCATGTAACAAAATTATCTGCCTTGCCCCCCGAGCAACTTGCACGAGTTGCGGGTCGAATGGCAGAAACAGGTGTTGCACTCACCGTAATGCCCTCGACGGATGTATTTCTAATGGGCAGAGAGTATACAAAAAATATTCCACGGGGCTTGGCGCCGGCACATATTCTTTTGCGAGAAGGGGTTACTTGCTCAATCTCAACCAATAATGTCCTCAACCCTTTCACCCCCTTTGGTGATGGTTCTTTATTGAGAATGGCTAACCTGTTCGCCAATATTTGTCAGGTAAGTAAACAGCAAGAGCTCGAAGATTGCTTTAAGATGATCACCTCCCAGGCTGCTGCTGTTATGGGTAGAACTGAGTATGGCATTGAGGTCGGTCGACCGGCAGATATCGTGGTTCTTGCTGCAAGCGATCCCGCTATGGCAGTCGCTGAAATATCCAACCCTGTATACGGTTTCAAGTCAGGTGTCCAGACCTTTTACTCGCCTGGTTCTCAAATGGCAGGTAAACACTAATGCAAAATACAAACGATACCGTTAATGCATTTATTGAAATGTTCACCGTAGTCGGAGCCTCTCAACAACCCCTTTCCGGGCGAACCGTTGGAGTAAAAGACCTTTTTGATGTAGCGGGTAAAGTGACCGGTTGTGGTAACCCCGATTGGTTAAACACCCACACACCAGCATCACAAAACGCTGCTGCCGTCGATCTCTTAGTTAAAAACGGAGCAACCATTCTTGGCAAAACCCATACTGATGAGTTGGCCTACAGTTTGCTCGGAATAAATAGTCACTATGGCGTTCCTATAAATTCTGCTGCGCCAGATCGCCTGCCGGGTGGTTCTTCTTCTGGCTCTGCAGCAGCTGTCGCCGGCGCTATCGTTGATATAGGTTTAGGGTCGGATACAGGTGGCTCCATACGTATCCCCGCATCGTTTTGTGGCCTCTACGGACTGAGAACGTCTCATGGCGTTATTCCTCTGAAAGGAATAATGCCCCTGGCACCGAGCTTTGATACAGTTGGCTGGATGACCAAAGATCTTGATCTATTAACAGAAATTGCACGAGTCTGTGGATTAAAAAAACCGTCAGAGCAGCAACGTAAACTGCTTTTTCCTGAAGATATATGGCGATGTGCAGATTCTGAAGTAGTTGATTCGCTATTACCCACTCTTACATTAATGGAAGAGATCTGGGGGCCCTGCTCCAGAGTCACCCTGGCAAAAGGGCATCTTGAGCAATGGAGGAAGATATTCCAGATATGTCAGGCCGCAGAAATTTGGCAATGCCATCGCGATTGGATTACTCAGGCAGCACCATCTTTTGGCCCTGGCGTCAGAGAACGCTTTGAAAACGCTTCTCAGGTTTCGGACACACAGTGGTTACAGGCAAAGTTGGCACGGCAAGAAATCAAAAACACAATACAATCAGCTCTCGCAGTAAATGTAATAGTTATCCCCACATCTCCGACAGTCGCCCTGCTTCGTAATGAAAATGCAAATACACTGGAATCTTTCCGCAATCGCGCTTTACAGATGCTCTGCCCTGCAGGACTTGCAGGCTGTCCGCAACTCACTCTTCCTGCTGGCAAAGTTGAGGGTATACCAACAGGTCTTTCCATAATCGGACCACCTGGAAGTGACGCAGATGTATTAGAGATGGCCTGTATGATAGAAAAGGAAAAAAATGTCTAACGAAATAAATATCCCCCACATTTTAGCTCAGGTGACAGAAGCATTCAACAGGTACGAGAAAGCTCTTATCAGTAATGATACAGCAGTCCTTGATGAACTTTTTCATAACAGCCGAGAAACATTGCGATACGGTATCTCAGAAAATCTTTATGGATACAAACAGATAGAAGATTTCAGGAAACACCGGCCTTCTGCAGGGTTACATCGAAAATTACAGAAGACTGTCATTACGAGTTATGGTGAAAAGACAGCAACTACGAATACAGAATTTACCAGAGAAAATCAGCCACGTATTGGACGACAAAGCCAAACCTGGATTAAGTTTGATGAGGGATGGCGTATTGTAGCAGCCCATGTGTCCCTTATGGAAATTTAGATTCTGCGGCGGGTCTATCGTAAAATCGCAACAAAACAGCAGAAGACGTTAACAGATTCTTCAAGAGACTGATTCATAGGATTCATACTTATACAAACATATAAATTTGGGGTTAGCAGGGTCTAATATATGTTACGTAGTAAAAGTTGTCTTGGCGGCATGGTCTGTGCGCCACACCATCTGGCCGCCCAGGCCGGGGCAGATATTCTTCGCCAAGGGGGTAACGCTGTTGAAGCAGCAGTTGCTACAGCAGCTGCTATTTCAGTTGTCTATCCCCATATGAACAGCATAGGCGGAGATGGTTTCTGGTTGATCGCTGAACCCGGCAAAGAGCCTGTCGCTATTCAGGCATGTGGTCCTGCCGCAGGACTTGCAAACTCAACTTTCTACCGAGAAAGAGGAGAACATGCCATACCAACCAGAGGCCCCCTTGCAGCCCTCACAGTAGCTGGAGCAATTGGAGGTTGGATAAAGGCGCTGGAGGTTACATCAACCTGGGGAAATACATTGCCGGTTGGTGTGCTGCTTGCAGATGCTATTCACCATGGGAAAACTGGTGTTCCTATAACTACCTCACAGCGTGATCTTACAGAACTCAAGTGGAATGAACTCAAAGGGTTGCCTGGATTTGCAAAAATTTATGCCCCGGATGGTAGACCTTGTGTTGGTGATATTCAACGACAAACTGATCTGGCAACAGCATTTCAACAACTATCCAAGAAAGGGCTTGATGATTTTTATCGTGGTGATTTGGCCAGAAAAATTGCCAGCGGCCTTGAACAGGTTGGAAGCCCACTACGCCTTAGCGATCTCGAGACATTTCATGCCCGGATAGTCAAACCACTCTCTGTACAACTTGCAGGCAGTAAAGTATACAATTTGCCACCACCGACTCAAGGGATCTCGTCCCTTATGATTCTTGGTATTTTCGAGTACTTGAAAGTACTGAAAGGTGACAGTTTTGCACATATCCATGGTCTTGTCGAAGCTACTAAGCGAGCATTTATATTACGGAATATGTATGTGGAAGACCCGATATCAATGTCTGTTGATTGCAATGAATGGCTCAAACCTTCTTTTTTAAGGAAGGAAGCTGCAAAAATATCTTCCAATAGAGCAATGTCCTGGCCATATCCTGCTGAGCCTGGTGACACTATATGGCTTGGAACTGCAGACAAAGAGGGGCGAATGGTAAGCTACATCCAGAGTATTTTCTGGGAATTTGGAAGTGGTGTCGTTGTACCGAACACTGGTATACTCTGGCAAAACAGGGGCTCAAGCTTTTCCTTAGCTCCCGGGCCAAGGGAACTCGCTCCCGGTCACGTACCTTTCCATACCCTTAATCCAGCGATAGCCTGCTTTAACGATGGAAGAGTTATGGCATATGGGACGATGGGAGGAGAAGGTCAACCTCAAACCCAAGCAGCTGTATTTTCCCGCTATGCGTATTACGGTTTCGATCTGCAAGAGTCGATAACTTCACCTCGATGGCTTCTTGGAAAAACATGGGGCGACGAAGCAACAAACCTGAAAATAGAATCCAGATTCGATGCAAAAATCATTGCTGATTTACAGAATGCAGGTCACGAGATTGAATTAATTGGTCCATTTGATGATTTGATGGGACATGCTGGAGCCTTAGTTCGACATCCAAATGGATTAATAGAGGGTGCAACTGATCCAAGGGCTGATGGAATTTTAGCAGGGATATGAATGGCACCTCCTGCTGTTGTTGAACATCTCAATATAATCTACAACATATCTTCTGACCGTTTCTCAAGTGTAGTAGATGGAATCAAATACTTTTTTTGTTTTCAAACTCTCGAATAAACTCTTTGCCACACTATTTATACGCTGTTTTATCGTGTTATTCATGTAACTTACCACCTCATCCTTCCTGAGAAACTGCTGAACCTAATTACTGCAATACTAACTACCTCGATCCGACTGAAAAATAATGTCTGGTGATGTCCTGTTACGCAAGATCTACATTTACAATACATGCGCAATCAGGTCTCTTGTCATTCAACTTTTCAGTGACCAGCAACAATCTTGCGGTAACATAGCTCTATGATA
>JBFHGS010000327.1:0-4754 GCA_041582995.1 Desulfopila sp.
ACCGTCATTCGCAGTATGTGCAAATTTTGCACATACTGATCCTTTATCAAGTTCTCCACTATGGAATATGTTGTTTACATGCTTCGTGACGACACTTCTTTCAACACCAAACAATTGAGATAACTGAGCCTGACTCAACCACACAGTTTCATTCTGCAAGTGAACATCCAGCGACGTACAGCCATCTTCTGCCTGAAATATTACAACTTCGCCAAACTCACTCTTCATTGATCAACCACCTCTCAGGTTATTGTTGAATCGGGAAAAATGCAGTTGCCACTCCAATTTCTACATGGATCTCTATAAACTTACAACAACCTGGTTTTATTCACTTCACATGTGTTATTTGCAGTCATATCGCCAATCATGTTTTCATATGTTGCATTTTCAATAGGAACAGAAGGGGAAAACGTACTATGAATATTACACAAACCCAGAATCTCTTTTCGTCCTTTGAAGTTACATTTACAGCTTGATCTTCTTAATACCTGTTATGTCTGATTTACCCAGTGTGATCTCGTAACCGTCAGTAATGAAGAGCTTTACGACATTACCATTCACTTTATAAGCTGTTGCTTTCATACTCCCGCCAGATGCAAGTTCTACCAAATAGATATATCTTTGCTTCACTGCTTCCTTAGGTTTGGGACTGATCGATTCTGCCCGGGGGGTTATCTTTGGTTGCGGTACTGAAATATTTACAGGTGGTACAACCTGCTGAGGTTTAGAAATTACTGGGGTTGTGTTGGGCTGCAACACCTTAAATACAGAACGAAAATCATAGTGTGTAAAAGTGTAGATTATCATCAGGGCGACAGCCCCAGGGACATACACCTTGACGAATTTATAAAGAAACAATGGAACGTTCATGCTGAGTACAGGCCTTCTTGTGTGATTGGTGCTGCTTCATAATAGGATATACTATTCCAACCATGGCCATTTGGGCCTACACATGCCCAGACTCTTTTCCCGCTTCGCGTCGTTCTAACACTGAATTTTCTACCACATGTCGCGCATGATGGTGTCCAGTAATCTCCCTCAAGCAATTGTTTTAAAATTTTTGCTCTAACCGTTGTGTCAAATTTATTGAAAGATTCTATAATTTTTTGCTGATCGAAGAGCTCAATATTACTTGCTGCCGCAAATTCGACAGCAGGTGTTGTAAAACTTGATGTTACACAATATCCACCCTTTTCTACATTTTCAGCGGCCATCTGCCCCCGCAACTGCTGAATAAGTGGCCTATCAATTTTGCTTTTCTTGTTCCACTTCTTACACTGCACCAGGTAAAGCACTTCTGTAGAATTTTCCTTATCATAAATTCGAATATCAACTCCTTCATCAGCGCCGTCCCCAGTGAGTCTTGAGTTGAACCCCGATGCTCGAAAAACCAAATGACATAAAAGTTCAAACCTTTTCCATTCTATCGCTGACATAATCTCATCACTAAGAACAAAATTGCTCAATTCAAGATAACGATCTAGTGTCAATTCAGATAAGCCAACCGATATGTCCTCATCGAGATAACCATCTGCTGACGGGGTCGAGAAGCCTGCTGGAAGCTCTTCTTGGGGAGGATTCTCTGCTAAAGAACTCGAGATCCCTGCTGAAATATCTTCTTCGGGAGGAGTCTCTACTAACGGACTCGAGATCCCTACTGAAATATCTTCTTCGGGAGGAGTCTCTGATGACGGACTCGAGATGCCTGCTGAAATATCTTCTTCGGGGGGAGTCTCTACTAACGGACTCGAGATCCCTGCTGAAATCTCTTCTTCGGGAGGAGTCTCTACTAACGGACTCGAGATCCCTACTGAAATATCTTCTTCGGGAGGAGTCTCTACTAACGGACTCGAGATCCCTACTGAAATCTCTTCTTCGGGAGGAGTCTCTGCTAACGGACTCGAGATCCCTACTGGAATCTCTTCTTCGGGAGGAGTCTCTACTAACGGACTCGAGATCCCTACTGCAATATCTTCTTCGGGAGGAGTCTCTGATGACGGACTTGAGATGCCTGCTGGAAGCTCTTCATCTCTAAAATCCACGACAGGCCCAGACGCAGAACGAGCCCTTTTCTTAGTAGTTCTACCTACAGAACTATGCCCCGTTTGCTCCGAGTTCCCAAACAGTCTATTGATGACTATATCGGATAATTTTTCTTTCTGATTCACCACAGAGATAGAAACTACTGCCTTTATTAGGGATAAAGCAAAGAGCATGGCGAGCAAAGACATATAACCAGGAGAGCCATGAAACATGACAAGACATGTAAAGGTAACGAAAACAATAATACTACTCAATATAACAACACTTACTGTGGTAAGCTTATTACTTGAAACCATTACCCTTATCCCACTGAAGCTTCACAACCCTGAAATATTTCAAAAAAATGTAGCATTTTTTCAAAGCCAGCAACTAAGAGCAGCATCAACTCACTCTTTAAAAAATTTGATTACCACAGAAATGAAAGTTCAGCGAACCTAATGTAGCTTTTGCACATAAAGACTTAAGATGGTATCCAATATGTCGTCATATTCGCCCACACTCTGTAACTTCTATCGATCCATCTCACACTATAGCTTCTATAAGAAGTAACTTCCTTAAGCAAACTATTAAGATACAAAAAATTCAGATTTTTTGATGACGTAAACAAATACGACACCATCAAGGAATATGCCAAACTATTTCATATCCATAGAATGAAAATTGTCGCGGTTATTAACCGCCCTCACCCCAAATAGCCTTTTGTATATTTCATTTAAACAGGGAACGACGAAAAGATGGATGAGGATAGTCGCATTTAAAACGATTGAACACCTGGAGATAATAAAATTTTACTCAATCGAACCGAATACATAAAAGGCTTCAATATTTCCACAAACAAAGCTATGCTACGAGATGAGTAACACATGTGGTTGAGTACATTTTTCAAAAACGCAAATTGAATCTCAAAGGTTGGCAAATGTGTGGAAGACTGGACTATTACCTGCAAGCATTTACTCAGTTGAATCCTAACAAGAACAGAAATGTTTGGACTGAACAAACTAACTACTGTTCTCCCTATAAGCCCTTTCTCTTACTTTCTATTCTTGATCACATCAATTCTGGTGAGATAACACGAAATTTCATCGAACCGACATTTGAGCTCACAGAGACATTTCAACGATACATTGAAGTACTCCAGCCAATAACCCGCAAAGCGAGCATGGCGTTGCCATTGTATCACCTAAGCAGTTCTGACTTCTGGAAACTTAAACCCAAAGCAGGTAATCCTCAACCTCATGGTTCAATCAGTTCAATACACCAATTTCGAGACTCGTTCTATGGAGTAGAGCTTGATAAAGAACTCTTTGTACTGCTCCAAATGCCACCATCGAGGGAAAAACTTCGGGAAGCACTGATACAAACCTATTTAGCACATGAAACCCAACAATTGATCAGAGAACAATCAGTTATCAATTGCCAATCCTCAATATACTCTGACACACTCCTCAAAACAGTTCCGCCCAAAACACCTCAAGTAGCCGAAATAGTAGCCCCATACAATCAAGCAGAAATTACCACCAATCAACAGGAAAAAGTGCGTGATCAGGGATTCCGCAAAGCAATTGTTACCCTCTACGATCACCGCTGCGCTCTATGCGGAATCAAAATGCGCACACCTGAAGGTCGTACAGTTGTTGACGCAGCCCACATTAAACCGTGGAGCGAAAGCCACAACGATCACCCGACTAATGGCATGGCACTATGCAAAATTTGCCATTGGTCCTTTGACGAGGGGTTAATGACTGTGAATAACCAATACCATGTCAAAATCTCACAAGATGTTATGAAGGACCAAAACCTTCCTGGCCATATAATGACACTATCAGACAGACCAATGTTTCGACCACATGAGAGCAAGTACTGGCCAGATCTTGAGAGTTTTAAATGGCATCGAGAAAAACGATTTCGGAACAAGCGCTAGGACTTACACCTTTAATATTACCGAACAAAATAATTACAACATGAGTGAATCACAACGAAAGCCATGGGCAAGAGATGAGCTTGTATTGGCTATTAACCTTTACTGCAAAACACCTTTTGGGAAAATACATGTACGAAATCCAGAAATAATTGCACTCGCGAATCTTTTAGGCCGAACACCTGGTTCCATCAGCTATAAGCTAGCTAATTTCGCAAGCATTGATCAATCACTTCCTCGCAAAGGCGCATCAAATGTTAGTAAATTAGATAAACAAGTCTGGAATGAGTTTTTTGATAACTGGGAAAAAATGTCTTACGAAAGCGAAGTAGCACTCTCAAAGATTCAAAACCATGAAATTCCATTTGAAACTCCAGTAGGATTTCCCGAAGGCAAGACACGAGATACAGTTGTGAAGGCAAGGATTAACCAAAGTTTTTTCCGCCGTACAATCATTGCGTCATATGGGGCCTGCTGTATAACTGGATTGTCTATTCCAGAACTCCTTGTCGCCAGCCACATCGTCCCGTGGTCCAAGGATGAAAAAAACAGAACCAATCCAAGAAATGGCCTATGCCTGAATTCACTTCATGATAAAGCTTTTGACGTCGGTCTCATTACGGTTGATGAAAATTATATCGTGAAAGGATCGTCTCGGTAGGTGTCAACGTACTTTTCGCCTAATCGGGTCATTTGTATAAGAGAGAAACGTCATATGGGTGTCAATCCACTCCAGCCAAAGCCAGCTCCGCCGACGAGCCCATTTGAAAGCCCATTCTCAGAGCTGTCTCTG
>JBFHGS010000328.1:0-4750 GCA_041582995.1 Desulfopila sp.
CTCGCCATGGTTTACGGAATCATCGACAATCACCATGGTTTTATCTCTGTTGAAAGTCAGGTCAACGAGGGTACATGCTTTACAATCTTACTTCCATTGTCACAGAAGGAAATAGCTTCTGAAGTAAAACGATCTTTAGAAAAACAAACAGGTACAGACACAATTCTCTTGGTTGACGACGAGCCTATGATTACTGAGGTTGGAAAAGAGATGATTTCCTTCCTGGGTTATGATGTTATAACTGCTTCATCGGGCATGGAGGCTTTAGAAATTGTTGAAACTCAGAATAACAGAATTGATCTTTTTATTATTGATATGATAATGCCTCAAATGGGTGGCGGGGAACTCTTTGATAAGCTGAAATGTTTAAATCCCGATGTTAAAATAATGCTCTCAAGTGGCTATAGCATAGATGGAGAAGCTCGGGAAATTATAAACCGTGGATGCAAAGGCTTTATTCAGAAACCATTCACAGTGACTCAATTAGGAAAAAAGATCAGGGACGTTTTGGAAACTGCTTAGGAGCGCACATGAACATGTTGCGTTTTTTTCTCAGATTTCCACAATAACCATCGCGTCGTCGCGACAGCAGCTGTTCTAGCGCTGTTGTATAAAAACTTTTGTATCGCTACCTGTGCCCCTTTAGTGCACTACTCTGACGAGAAAGCACTCAGCCCATTCAAAATCAGACGTGACACCAGCACTCCGTATAGATTGCAAAAGGTGCAGCAGAACGTACCCGTCACCGCGACACGTTCATCTCGGAAAGACCATCTACGCCGCTGAATGTAGTTTTTTAATACGAGACTGATAAATATGTTTATGATGTTTTCATAGGCATAACCGGCCTCTTCCGTCGGAGACTCTTCAAAAGCAAAGTACGACATCGCATAATCGCTGATCCCCTTCCTGGCTGAACCAAACAATTGTTATCACTCAACTATTTCATTTAGCCCAATTCGTTCATTTTTTTCAATCATAACGTTTTTGAAAGCATTCAGAATATCACAATTTATATATATCATTGACAAGTACTTTACGGGGCTTGGCCCCATCAGCTGGACCAACAATGCCATTTTTCTCCATGAGATCAATGATCCTGGCCGCCCTGTTGTACCCCACACGCAACGCTCTCTGCACTCCTGATATGGAAGCCTGGTGGCTGGTCATCACAAAATCCAGAGCCTCATGATATTTTTCATCATACTCATCCTGCTTGTCGCTGAACTGAACATCATCAGGATCCTGCTCGCTCAGGACATCGAAAATATAATTGGGTTTTCGCTGTTGTTTAATAAAGGTTGTAATGTCATCGAGCTCATCTTCTGAGAGATACGTCCCATGGACCCTCGTTAGCCGGGCAGTTCCAGGGGGGACAAAGAGCATATCACCGTTACCGAGCAGGGTTTCAGCACCATTGGAATCAATAATGGTTCGGGAATCTGTTTTAGAGGAGACCTGAAAAGAAATTCTGGTCGGAAAGTTCGCCTTTATGATACCAGTCAACACATCAACCGAAGGCCTCTGGGTTGCCAGAATGAGGTGGATTCCCGCTGCACGCGCCATCTGAGCCAGACGGGTCAGAGAAAATTCTATCTCTCTGGACGCTGTCATCATCAGATCGGCCAATTCATCAATAATCACAACTATGTAAGGGAGTGGTTCCAGCTCTTCATCATATTCATAATAATCGCCGGTTTTTAAGGCTGCCAACTTCTGATTGAACTGCTCGATATGCCTGACCTGAAATTCCGCAAGGAGATTATAGCGTCTATCCATCTCCCGAACCAGCCATTGCAATGCAGTGTTGGCTTTGTTCATGTCAGTAATAACCGGTGTCAACAGGTGTGGAATATCGTTGTAAAAGGAAAGTTCTATCCGCTTAGGATCTACCATTATAAAGCGCACCTCATCCGGAGTTGCTTTATAAAGAATACTGGTAATCATCGCATTGAGCCCCACGCTTTTCCCTGTTCCTGTGGCACCTGCTATAAGCAGATGGGGCATGGAATCCAATTCAACAACAACCGGATTACCAATAATATCCTTGCCAAGACAGATGGGTATTTTTGAGGCAATTTTTTGAAAATCTGCAGAGGTAACAATATCGATGAACGGCACTAGGCTTTTTTTAATGTTGGGTATCTCGATACCCAACACATCCTTACCTGGAATGGGCGCAACAATACGGATGCTATAGGCGCTGAGGGCCAGAGCCAGATCATCTGCAAGGTTAACTATTTTGCTGATTTTGATGCCTGGGTCTGGCTTGTATTCATAGGTGGTAATCACCGGTCCTGGATGAATACCCATAACCTCACCCTTGATACCAAAATACCCCAGCTTTGTCTCAAGAAGCTCTGCATCAGTACGAATACGCTCCTGGTCCACTAAATTTTCTTGACTGGTATTCTTAAGAAAAGAAAGCAAAGGCAGTTGATATTCGCTTGACTGGGTAGTTTGACCGTGTTGCCGCCCCGGATAACCGGCACTCTCAACATCATGCCCTATATAATATCCCACCTGCTCAACAGGTGTATCAGCTTTCGGCGAAGGCGAGATAACAGTTTCCTGGTGCGCCTCAGGGAGTAAATCCCCTCTATGCAGAATAGTATCCTCAAGTTTTGATCCTGTATCAGGAGACCACTCCAAGGGCGAAGACCAGCCTTGAGAAGGCACAATTTCCATGTGTTCTCCAGACAGGTACTCTTCATCGTATTCAGAGTCCAGCCTTGCGATATCGCGTACCATACTCTCCGGCTCAGCCATTGATTCTGCTGAATGTGCAATCACACTATTGTCAGCAGAATCAATGGAACCTGCAGGTGCTATTGAAATTTCAACGGTACTTTTCGTTACAGCTACCGCTGTGGAAGACGCTACTGCAGCCAATACGTTTCCGGTTGAATCCTGCTGTACAGCATCATTGCCATTTGCGATTGGAACTGTACACACAGAACTTTTTCTGATCTCAGAATGGTGGCTGGCCGTGTCTGGTATGCTTACCTCTGCCTCTGCAACAACAGCACGCACGGGTTTTTCATCATCAGTGACAGGCTGCAAATAATTTGCTCGTTGTTTGTCTATTCTCTGATTTACAGAATATCCTGCCGAAGGTGGTGCAGATGATAATCCCTCATCACCAGGCTGGGCTGGAAATGATGATAGAGTTGCACGTGCCTGAGAGCTGGTGGTCTTTGCTGGCGGAGGGACAGTCGTCTCTCTTCTCTCCGGCCGGTAGCCAGAAACTCCTTCCAGGCCGATCTTGTTGGCAACAGAAGATCGTGTTGTTGTATGAGAAGTTGTTCCATGCTGCAATTTCGATTTTAGCGATTGTAGTTCTTCCAGAACACTCCTGACTTCCTTATATTTCTTTTCCAGCTTGGTATATTTTTCACTTATGTTCAGTGTTGCCAGTAACAGTTTGTCATAGTGATTCAAGTTGTCTCGACGTGTAGCCTTTTTCGCTTCAACACGTTGCAATTCCTTGATAAGCAGCGAGGCAATATCGTGAATATTTTCCAGCACCTCATTGTTTTCTATTTTAAATTTATACTGACCACGTTCCGTTTTCAGAATGAGAAGATCCTCGTCAAGACTGTATTTGTAATCAAAACCTTGTTTATAAATTCCCACGATACTGCCTATATATAGTGATATTGAGTTTGAGAGGGTGAGGATGAGAACCTGCCTGTGTCTTCATAATACATCCTGATCTCTATGATATGCCTATAGATATACCATGACAAGGGTGACAGAGGGAGCATTCGGTTAACGTGTAATTTTCACTGCTAAGCCGCTCCAGAGTGTATCCTCCAGAGTAACCTAGAAGCTAAATGTTGGTTGCAGCTATTCTGGCGGAGAGTGCTGCAAAGCGAAGACTCAGTCGTCCCGGAGCAATCTGGATCGAGCTAGAACAACAACTTCATACCAGCTGTCTTGAGCAGAAGTAGGCAAGACCCAAATGAACCATAAATGGAAAGAACTCGCCAGGTTTTCCTTGATTCCCCCCCTGAGAGAGTGATTGACTACCGTGACAACTTCTTTTGATAAATAACCACTCCTACAAAATACCACTGATAGTGGTAATGCAGCGTAACCGGTTGTCTTGGGAAAAAGCGGACTTGCACCCCTCTTTCTCAGCAAGCATGGAGAAGTGTTAGATCTGAGGTGCTCGCACCGATTCACATTGCAACCGTTCAATATTAAAATGAATACTGTTATTTATCGAATTTTCTGCGACATGTGACAGGCAGTAGAGAATACCAGGCTGCCCTTGCTCTTGGTGTGCAGGGTGTATACATTTGAACAGATTTTTTAGCTGCTGAGGAGAGCCCTGCTGTATACAGCTGGACAGAAACCATCAGCCAATGCAGTGAAAAACCACGTTAGTGTGCTGAAAGGATACATAATATGCGATAGCTCCAGTTTTACAGTGCACCGGGAGCCTGTCAGATTATGCCCTTTCTGCGGAGATATGCTTATTCATCCATATCTCCGTGAGTTTTAAAATCATACTCGAAGGCAAGCAAAGACTCCGATATCAACTCCATGCATGAAACTGCGATCGTTCTGAGACAATGTGACTGTGAACAGTTACGAATAAAGAACGTTTTCCGTATAAATTAATCGATATTGATAGATATTTTAAAATCGCTGAAGCAACATATTTTGTACAGAATCGCTTCAGTAGAATATCCCTCACCCTAGAATAGGAGAAAAATAGTGAAAGTTATAGCATTTAATGGCA
>JBFHGS010000329.1:0-4723 GCA_041582995.1 Desulfopila sp.
CGGTGTGGCAGACAGGGTACAACTCAGAACCCCGGTGTTGAGCACTAAGGTTGCATCCCGGTCATAGACGCTTTTGCTGTCGATAATAATCTTCCTGAAATCGATACCGGAAAGTATATACTGCCCAACCAGACTCCCAGCGCCATGTCCCGACTCTATCCCTAGCATACGCCGTGCCTGTTCGTTGATATCAGTAATCATCAGATTACGGTCAATAGTAAGCAAACCGTCATGAATGAGTTCAAAAATCCCCTCTTTCTCCTGCAACAGGGCCATTTTGTTTTCCAACACCGACTCCACACGCATCTGCTGCTCAATGGAATTTGCAGCAGCCTGAACCATACCGAGTGTATGCGTGTGCACCCGATCCCAAAGACAGGACAGATTCAAACAGCCAATTACCCTGCCATCGATATCATGTATCGGTGCAGCCGAACAACTCACGTCATGATTCCGCTCAGCGAAATGCTCCTCCGCCCAAATCTGAACCGCATGATCGAGAAAAAGGGACGTACCAATACCATTGGTTCCGATAGTCCGTTCCGAATATTCAATTCCTGGTTCATACGCCTGAGAGTCATTGAGATATTCCGGATCTCCGATTCGGCTCAGTATGATACCGTTTTCATCGGTGAGAATAATGATTGACCGTGATCCTTTGATAAAACTGTATATATTTTCAATAACCGGCAGGCTGATACGTACCAGAAGTTTACGAACTTCTAAAATTTCCTCAAGACGGGATTTGCTGATCTTTACCTGTTCCACATTCAGAGGATCAACATTATAGACCCGACTACGCTGCCATGAAGCGAGAATGAATTCACGCACAACCCCGGGATCTGCGTCACCACTTTCACAGAACTTTGACCATTGGGCTGCTATCTGTCGCTTTGTTGTTAGATTAAACATGGGCCGGACACTTGTTTTTTTTTAATCTGCAGATTACACAGAGTTTCACTGATGTTTGTATTCCTTGCGTTGTACCACATCTAAATCATCTCTGAAATCTGTCTACACATCTTTCCCCCGATTAACGTGCATGATTACTGTTACTGCCGCAATAATAGAAAAAAACGGACTCATCCTCGCAGCCAGAAAAAAACCGGGTCTGCACCTTGCCGGTTACTGGGAATTTCCCGGTGGCAAAGTCGAAGGGCAGGAGACTGCTGAAGAATGCCTGAAAAGAGAGTTGAAAGAGGAACTTGGAATACGCTGTGAAGTTGGAGCATTTTTTGCTGAGTCAGTTCATGATTATGGAATCAGAACTATCCGACTTCTTGCCTACCACGTTATCCACTGTGATGGCGACTTCCAGCTCAGTGACCACGATGAGATTCGTTGGCTCCCTGCTGATGCATTACAAAACCTGCATTGGGCTCCGGCAGACATCCCTATTGTTCACAGACTCATTGCACATCATCTCACGAACATAACCCTTAAGTATTACAACTCAAATGCAGAACAGTATATCAGGGAAACAATTAACCGTAGCATGACTGATATTTGCGAAAAATTCCTCGGTATGCTCACATCCGGATCACACATTCTCGATCTGGGCTGCGGCTCAGGACGTGACAGCCGCGTATTTCTTGACCGTGGCTTTAAAGTTACAGCCATCGATGCCTCCCCGGCAATCGCGGAAATAACCAGTAATTTTCTTGCTCAGGAGGTTATGGTCATGAAAGCTCAAGACCTCAGCGATGATGAAAAATATGATGGAGTCTGGGCCTGTGCCAGTCTGCTGCATATTCCCGATAGTGAAATGTCGGCAACCATGGAACAAATTTCGCACGCATTGCGACCGGGAGGGATTGCATATATCTCGCTTAAACTCGAAACCAGTAGCAACATAGATCGCAAAGGACGTTTTATCAGTAGCTGCTCCCTACAGGAACTCACAGATATATGCGATAAAATCAAACATATAAAAATAACAGAACACTATACATCCGTATCTTTTACAGATGATGCCAAAGAATGTTGGCTGAATGTGTTCATCAGCAAAAGGGGCTAACCTCAGATACAATCAGAACAACAGGTACCTCCCAGACATCACTGAAACACATCTGGCTAACTACGTATCGAGGAGCCCTTCGGGACAAATCAGAGAACACAGACAGTGGAACAGGATATACTCAGGATGCGCTCATTAAACAGAGGATAAACACCACTGCAATGAGCACATTCAGTGAACGAAATCGAACAATACCTGAAACTAATGATTTCAGCCGATCATTTTAAAGGCGACTTCTGTCATTCGTCTACCAAGCTGCCGGGCTGTTTCAATTCCAAGAACGTCGCTCTGGTAACCATCAGGGTGGTTGCCCCAGGCAGCACCACCGAAATGACCGCCATCACCTACGATAATCATATCATGGATCATCATACCGGCATGAACTGCCTGGGTCGTCAGTTCCTGGCCTCCGTTTCTTGATCCACCAACAGTAATTACGCCGCCGAGCATATCCTTAAACATAAAACCATTTCGCCGATAGAGAACAGATCTGTCAATAAACGCTTTTGCCTGACTGGTCATAGAACCCATGTAGACAGGAGTCGCAATGATGATACCTTGCACTTCCGGGTCAGCAAATTTTGGAATCAACTGCTGAAAATCATCTTGCTGGCTGCAGAAAACACCCTTTTTGCATTTATCACATGAGATGCAACCATTGAATTTCAACGGGGCAAGATCAACCAGTTCAGTCTCGATAGTCTTGCCAAGAGACTCTGCTGTCTTTTTCACTTCAACCAGACACTGATCCAGAAGAAAATGTGTGGATTTGTTTTTTCTCGGACTTGCTGAGACACCTATGATTTTCATGATAAATACCTTCTTGTTTATTTATAGCGGATTACAATTCAACGGAAAGCTTCAGAAAAGTATGCTGCACTCTTTCCCGACTGATTATCGACTCTACTGCCTGCAGAGAATTCAGGATTATCAGGTATCGAGGTGTAAAAGCAACAAGAACATGCACACGGTCGTTGTGTCATTGCGATCTGTCAGGAATACCTCGGTATTTCAATCCATGGTTCAACCGTTCAATCCGACCATGCCTTCTATGGTATATCGTTCTCCGGCCACTACCCCTATGCCGAATACTGACTCGATATGTTTAATCTCACACTCCGTCAGCTCAATATTTGCTGCCGCAATATTTTCCTCAAGATATCTTTGTCTTCGTGTTCCTGGAATTGGGACAATACCCTCACCTTTTGCCAGTACCCAGGCAAGCGCCAGTTGCGCAGCGGTAACTCCTTTGTCATTGGCAATTCCCTGCAAATTATCGACAAGCTTCATGTTATGTGTGTAATTGTCACCCTGATTCCGGGGCAGCAGTTTCCTGAAATCGTCCTGCTGGCTGATACTTTGCTGATCGACCTTGCCAGTCAGAAAACCACGACCGAGTGGACTGTAGGGTACAAAACCTATTCCTTCCCGTTGTAACACAGGAAGGAGTTCAGACTCCATCTCCCGGGTAAAAAGAGAATATTCACTCTGAACTGCAGCAATCCGATGAACCTTATGAGCTCTGAGCACGGTCGCGACAGAAGGTTCTGAAAGACCGATATAGCGAATTTTTCCCTCACTCACCAGCTGAGACATCACTCCGATAGTATCCTCAATTGGAACAGCAGGATCTATTCGGTGAACATAATACAGATCTATAGTCTCAATTCCCAAACGTTTCAGGCTGGCTTCTACTGCCTCACGTACATACTCAGGTTTCCCGCAAATTGTCCGTGCATATTCTCCAGGTTTTCTAACAATACCGAATTTCGTGGCTACACACGTCCGTCCCTGCCAGTTACGCAGTACCTGCCCGATCAGCTCTTCATTATGGCCGTTACCATAGGTATCTGCTGTATCAAGCATAGTGATTCCCATCTCAAGTGCCTTACGAATCACCATTTTAGATTCAGCATCATCTGACCTGCCGTAAAATTCACTCATCGCCATACAGCCAAGCCCTATTGCTGAAACCACCGGTCCATCTGTACCAAGTTTTCGAGTTTTCATGCTTCCTCCTGTTTGTCGTATTTGAACTGCTTGTGATTGAATGAGACGATAGCATGATTTTTAAAGACTTGAATTCAGACTAAAGTAATTTTATTATGCAATATGGACATTTCTTCAAAAATTGTGACAGATTCACTCCCCTTCAATGATCACGACGCCTTCACTATTGAGGGAAGTCTGCAGAAAAACTCCACAGAAAATCTGCACTTCCATGAATCACATCAGATTCTGCTCTTTAATTACGGTATTTCCATCCTGCTTGACGGGCAGAAAAAACAACCGCTCTTTAACAGAATGACAGCATTTATTCCTGCTGGATGGCCTCACAGGTCGATTGTTCTTGGCAGAAGAGTTGAATATAAATCACTGTATATCACGCCGGAAATGTTCCCGGGTGCTCCGACCAGCATCAGGATATTTGATATGAGTGATTTGGGGATTGCTTTGATGAACAGGATACAGTTGCCGATTCAGGAAGACTCTCCGGCTGGAAACATCAACCTGCAGCAGAATTGCCTGGAACTTTTTGTAAAAGTCCTGGCAGAAGATATTGGAAAACGATCGACCGTTGCCAGGCTACCTGTTGCCACTCGCAAAGAAAACATAGCGGTAACAGATTACCTTGAACGTAACTTCAGGGAACGAATAGAGCTCAAAGAAATTGCCAGACTACTACCATACACAAGCCGGCACATC
>JBFHGS010000330.1:0-4648 GCA_041582995.1 Desulfopila sp.
AACCTTCCCCGCTGGTCACAGCTTCGTCCCCCTCTTTCTCCAGGTGACCGGCTTCAGGTCAATATACAGAATGGTGAAATATTTAGCGGAGTCTATGAAATAGATATCGATGGTGCTGTAAACATACCCTACCTACCATCCCTCTATGTCGCGGGTTATGATGTCAAAGAAGTCGAGAGGATGATTAGAACTGCTCTGGTCAATGCTAAACAGTTTCACGCTTCACGGGTCTGGGTAAGTGTACTTGTACAACAATGGGCAGCAGTGCAGGTTCATGTAAGCGGTGCGGTATTCAACTCTGGTATAGTTACTATCAATGTTCGTGACGCAGAGGAACGGACACAGAAATCTACACAATATTCAGGGGATTTCCCACTTGAACGTCTGCTACCTGCCGCACTGCGTTCTGCCGGTGGTGTTCGTCCTGATGCAGCCATAGATAGAATCAGCCTGATTCGCAATGGACAACCGCGTCTTATTGACTATTCAGGAATCATTGACGGTGTCCCCATAGACCCAATTCCATTAATGACCGGTGACACGATCATTGTACCGAGTTCAGGCACATTCGATAATGACCTGATCGTACCATCAGTAATCACCACGCCGGGTATCAGGGTATTTCTCTCGAACCTCACGGTACCGGCTCGAGGCAACGCAATATCTGCTATCAGTAAAGATGCCACCAACCTGCCCTATGGTTCACGTTTTCTTGCTGCATTAACGTCCTCAAACTGCATCGGCGGGACAGATGCAACCAATGCATCAAGACATGCACTGCTGGTACGCAGCAATCCTCTTACCGGTAAACAGGAAGTTGTTGATCGCTCAATTAATGAATTATTCCGCAATCCGGATCAGAGTCATATCAATGTGTTTTTGATGCCTAATGACAGTATTGGCTGTTACGACTCAGGAGTCACCAATATTCGTGATATTGCGGATACAATAGTCGACATTCTTGTCCCATTTACTTTGTTTTAGGGATATGCCAGAGAGCAACCTACCACATATCTCAATCAGAAATATCTTCGCGAGAGCTATACGCTTTGTCACCCATGGCAGCAGTCTGAAAACCTCGCGCCGTTTATCTATGTATCTTGGGATTGCATTTGCGACTCTGCTTGTCATCTGGACGCCTGTAACAGCTTTTCTGCTCCTCGTAGAACCTTCCTATTACAGTAAGTGGTCGCTCATCCTGCCGGGCGGTGGTGCTGGTCATGCAGTATCTCTGGAAAGTGTGGGACAGGCGACAGCGACAGCATCATCGCCCTATACAAGTCACTCGGTTGACCCGAAAGTGAATTACAAAGCAATTGCCGCCAGTCCTCAGGTCCTTAAAGACGCCGCAAACCGAGCTGGTCTCACCAAGGAAGAATTTGGTAAGCCATTAATATCACTGGTTGATCAAACTGCAATGATCCATTTTCGTATGAGTGGCAAAACCGGTCAGGAGGCATTTAACAAAGCAGAGGCATTATTTGGTGCATTATATAGCGAACTGGAACGTCTACGCAATGATGAGCAGGAACGCAAAGAATTAGCGACAAACAAAATGTTGAGTGGATTTAGTGAAAAGCTCCACCTGGCGCAACAGAACATTCTCGAATTTCAGACACACTCCCGCATTGTCTCCCCGGCACAATTTGCCGAAGTTACCCTCGGTCTAGAGAGATCGCGCACGACCTTACAGGAAATGATGGCAGAACATGATGGGCTGACTACCCAACTCAATTCACTTAAGTTAGCGCTATCTTCAACACCGGAAATGGCCTCTGCAATCATCAGACTGCAAACTGACCCTCTCTTTCTGGAATTGGCAGAAAAACATGCAAAGGCAGCATCCCTTCTGATAGAAAATCGTGCTCAATGGGGTGAAAATAATTTCAAAGTCGTCACAGCGCGTGATAATTATGATAGTCTTAAGTCAGCACTTCATGCACGCGTTAAACAAGTATCTGCAGATTCCAACGTAGACGCTGAAGAGTTGTTCAGACTTGGCAGCTCTGGTGACAGAAAACTCTACAGCGATCTGATCGAAATGCACAGTCGTGAACAGGGTATGGCTCGTCAGATAGAAACCCTGAAACAGCGCATTATTGAGCAGCAGAAAATGCACGAAAGCAGTACCAGAGAAGCCAGTCAACTCGAAGATCTCAAGCATAAACTGCAGGTGGCGACGGCAGTATTTACTACCGCACTTGCCAGGATTGATCTCGGCAAATCTGATCGATTTTCAACATATCCAATGGTACAGATGTTTTCTGCACCAGAGTTACCCGAAAAACCCGATACACTCCCCAGGAAGCTGGCTTTGGCCGGGGCTGTGCTTGGTTCACTCTTTGTATTATTCGGTTTGTTAGTATTATGGATACGGAAACCATTTCTCCAGAAAATCTTGAAGAACGTATAGTCTGGTACTCGATTCGAGCCACCTATATTTTCTATGTACTCGGTGCATTATACCTTGTAGCACCGGTCATTGGCTGGCTTTTGCTCCTATTACTGATTTTCCGGTACTGGTATGAGGGCCACTGCCACCCGGAATTACCACGTGGCAACATCCCCATTGCTATTCTGATATGGATCCTGGGGATGCTGGTAATGGAATTGGCCCTGCTTGTCGGTCACGTCAATTTTGATCTTGGCATTGGTAAGTTAATTAAGTCATCAATAGGTTGGGCAAAAGGCTGGGCTTTACTTGCTATTTTTCCTCTACTCGGTTCTTTGAATATCCGCCCGAAACTGATCTACCGAGCAACAAATCATGTCTGCCTGCATACATTACTTTTGTTGCCAATGTTTATCGGCGGCTGGGTCGTAGGGCTGCCAGAAACCCTCTATGTCTCACCACTGAAGGCTGTAGGTGGCCCAGGACCTGAATTTTTTGCAATGAGTCTATACGAGATAGACCCGGGTTCGGGAACCCCCCGCTGGCGCATGTTTACTCCTTGGGCTCCAGCTTTAGGCTTTATAGCCAATATTTATTTTGTTTTCGCCCTGCAGGATGCATCACTCAAGTGGCGTGTCATAGGCATCATCGCCTCAATTATGATGGTGCTGATGTCACAGTCGCGGCTGGCCTTGATTGCAATTGTTGTTGTATCGATAATGGTTCGAGTTATTTCCTTTATCCGTCATCCAGCTACACCTTTTGTGGTGGGTGTGGCAACAGGAATAGTTGGTTTGCTTGGCATTACCCTCTATGATGCCTTTAATCGCTTCTGGCAGGCTTTCCGGGCAGCGCGTGCAGGTTCATCCCGAGTTCGCGAAGCACTGGCTCGCATAGCACTGGAGAGGTGGCGAAATGAAGCCCCCATCTGGGGGCATGGTATAGTTGAGCGAGGACCGCATCTGGTTGAATTCATGCCTATCGGTTCACACCACAGCTGGTATGGATTGTTGTTTGTCAAAGGGCTGGTTGGTTTTTTGGCCCTGCTCGTCCCAATGCTCTTCGGCCTGCTGCAGCTTATCTGGTGGAGCGGAGAGCTGGCAATCGTGCGCACAGGACTAGCAATGATGATACTGCTGTTTCTGTATACCTTCGGTGAAAACCTGGAAATTCTCGCCTATTTAGTATGGCCGGCCTTGATGGTCATCGGCATAGCTCACCGAGATATCCTGGTCAGCTCTCTGGCTGATCGGACACAAGAAGAACCAAAGACATAAGGAAGCCGCCATGCCAAAGATCAGCGTAGTGATGCCGGTATATAATGTAGAACGCTTTGTCGCCGAAGCTGTGCAATCCGTTCTGGACCAGACGTTCAAAGATTTTGAGCTGCTTATCATCGATGACCTCTCACCTGATAACAGTATCAGAATTTGCGAACAGTTTACAGATTCACGCATTCGCATTGTGCACCATTCAGTCAATCGAGGCCTTGCCGGGGCCCGCAACACAGGTATCCGTCAGGCAACAGGTGAATTTCTTGCGTTTCTCGACTCCGATGATTGCTGGCACCCAGAGAAACTTACACGTCATTACCACCACCTCACCAACCGACCGGAAGTAGGCGTTTCATTCAGTCGATCTGCCTTCATCGACGAAGACGGTACACCCACAGATTGTTATCAAATGCCGCGACTGACCGACATCGAACCTGGGTACTATCTCTGTCGCAACCCCATTGGCAACGGGTCTGCTCCGGTAATTCGACGTCAGGTATTTGATGATATCTGCTATCAAAGTACTTTTGAGGGAGAATTGGAAAAGTGTTACTTCGATGACCAGTTGCGACGTTCAGAAGATATCGAATGCTGGATACGAATTGCCCTGAAAACCAAATGGATCATAGAAGGGTTACCCGAGGCACTTACCTTTTATCGCCTCAATGCCGGAGGCCTGTCAGCCAACTTGCTTGAACAACTGGATTCATGGGAGCACGTCATTGAAAAAACACGAGCATACGCCCCTGAATTTGTGGCCAAATGGGAAAAACGTGCACGCGCTTACCAGCTCCGCTATCTGGCCCGACAGGCAATCCGATTGCGCGACGGAGGTATGGCGACTCAACTGGTACATCGTGCCCTGGCAACTGACCCTATGATCCTTATGCAGGAACCTGGTCGAACCATTTTAACAATAGGGGCCTCCTACCTGCTTCGAATCTGTCCCAAAAGTCTTTATTTGAAAATGGAATCCATTGCA
>JBFHGS010000331.1:0-4620 GCA_041582995.1 Desulfopila sp.
CACACTATCCCCGGGTCATCCATCAAATGCACTCAACTAACATCTGATTTCTGTCCGTAGTCGATCACTTTCATGATCAAAATCGGTATTGTAAGAGAGCTCCGCTTGTCTTAGCATATACATGCGAACTATTTTACGGGTGCCTACTCTTGATTCAGAAGTTAACATGTATATCACATCAGCTATGACTATAATAACATTCAAATTATATCAGGATATACTCTCCTGGTATCTCAGTTATGCAGAATCATTTTTATCCTCAGACGAGTTGTGCTGGCAAAACATTATATTGAAAAGAAACCATAGCCTTCGAGTCGCTGCTCTTAACGGACTGATAGGAAAAAGGCTTGGTTTAGCGGAAAATGAGATTTTGCTGGCGCGATCCATCGGTCTGTTGCATGACGTGGCCCGTTTTGAGCAATTCTCACGCTTTCGAACCTTTCGCGACCCGCACTCATTCGACCATGGTGACTATGGTGCTCAGATGATATGTGAGCTCGAACCGTTGAAAATAATAGGCGAAGAAACGAAGGAGATCATCATCTCCGCTATCAGGTATCATAATAAGCCCCGCATACCATCACACCTATCAGAACGACAACTCTTCTATGCCAAACTGATTCGGGACACGGATAAGCTCGACATTATTTACCTCACCTGCAAAGGTCTTAAAGACGGTACTGATCTTCACAACTTCACTGGTATCAGAGAAGCAGGTCCAATCAGCCCGGAAATACTTCGCTCACTCAGTGAACAACAGTTTGTCGACTATAATTCAGTCAAGACAGAGGGCGACTTTCAATTGTTAAAGATCGGCTGGGTCTATGATTTGAATTTTACTCCTTCTCTAACCCTTCTCCATAAACGCAACCATCTTGAAATACTTAAACGCAGTCTGCCGGATACCCAGGGACTACAGCCCATACTTGATCGGATTGACAATCACTTTCGCAAAAAACTTGATTTCAGATCATAAACTTCAGGCAAAAGAAAACCATCACCAGCAATCTGAATATTACGTAGCTAAAACTCGAGAATTCAACAACAAACAACATTGCCATTACATGTGGTATTTTCAAAATTTCCTACGTCTTCTGCAACCATAAAGAAGCCTCTTGTGTATCTTGAAGAGATCCTATAGATTCCGGCGTTTCACTCTATACTCAACAAATTAATCCCAGGAGAGGAGATACTCTTATGTCTATGGTTAAGTGCGCAGATTGCGGTGATGCTATCATGTATGATCATGATAATACTGATGAAGAAATTATGCTTTGTGCGGCATGTGCAGAAGCTGACGAAGTTGAAATCACCGAGACCCATTACGAGTGCCCTGAATGCAATCACACAACAATCCTTGAAGGGGATGTTATTGAGGACGAAGATAATCGTATTGCATGCGAGAAATGTGGATTTCTCTTTCCGCTCGATGAAGACGAGGACGAAGAGCTATAAAAAACAATCCACACCATATTGCTGAAAACACACATGCCGGATTCCTATATGGAACCCGGCTTTCATTCCCACGCGCTGCTTTGAACTCACGCGTGTGATATAGCCTCTTATCCCAATAAGTAACGCTCTTCTGCGGATTTTCGCATATCCACGTAGGCTGGCAAAGATACTGCTATCCTCTACACGCCTTTAGCCAAGCCCTTTGTCTTGATCTTCCGGCTTGATGAAAAGACGCTTCATTTCGCAGCCTCCTTCTCGAAATTCTAAAAATCAAGTCTATGTCGAGAAATTTGTGATACTTTCTAAGTAATTTGCACACTCCAGTTAACTCAACCGGAGTTTCTACCTGCGTGATGTTCATCTGTATCGCTTAAGCTCAAACCAGTCATCCTCGATGTTCTTGCGCATTTTCTGGATCAGGGCCAGCACGACCTTTTGCTCATCTGCATCAAACCCCGCATAACATTGAGCAGTTAACCGGTTTTCTTCTTCAATAATAAGAGTATAAGCCTGCTCTGCCTTTTCTGTTGGATAAAGGTTATATGCCCGTTTATCTCGTGAATCCTGTTTTTTACTGACTAGCTTTTCGGCGATGAGCTTATGTACGACCTTGGAAGTAGTCGTTTTATCCACCATTAGCAACTGCGACAAATCCTTCATGCTGAGCCCCGGGTTTTCACAGATTCTGGTCAGATAAATCGATTGCCCTTTTTGAAGATTTAACGTTTTGAATGTAATCTCGATAATAGCATGGATCGTCCTGGTTAATGCACCAATTTCCCGAAGAACAATATCTTCCAATTTCATCTGTGCCCCGTGGCTTATGTGTGAGCAAGCAGGTCTTTAACGGCGTTCCGGTAGGCTTGCACGAATCCTTCAACCGCTTCCTGTGGAGTAGCCCACGAAGTGACGAGCCGGACAGCTGAGTGGTTCTCATCCCTTTTGGCCCAGACATAGAATTGAAACACGCTGGATAGCTCTTCAATTACTCTGTTATCCATAACAGGAAAAATCTGATTCGTCGGAGAATCAATCCAGAAGTCACAACCCGCTTTTTGCAGTTCGACTACCATGAATTGCGCCATATCATTGGCATGTCGTGCAAGATCGAAATAGAGATTGTCTGTAAATAACTCTTCAAACTGAATCCCAAGTAGCCGCCCTTTGGCAAGCAAGCCGCCTCGTTGTTTGATAAGATAACGAAAATCAGCACGCAATTGAGTATTTCGTATGATTACTGCTTCTCCCAGCAAGGCGCCGACTTTGGTGCCACCTACAAAAAAAGCATCAGTAAGCGTATACATATCACGCAGAGTGAGATCGGAATTGCCGCTCACAACAGCTGCTCCCAAACGGGCACCATCCGCATAGAGCAAAAGATCTTTCTTCTGGCAGAACGCATAAAGCCTTTGAATTTCAGATCTGGAGTAAACGGTTCCAAGTTCAGTAGGGTTAGAGATGTACACCAGTCGAGGCTTCACCATATGCTCAAAATGATGAGCTATCAGGACCGGTTCAATGAGTTCAGGGCAGAGCTTTCCGTCAACGGAATCCACCGTTAACAATTTATGACCGGTTGCTTCAATCGCGCCGGTTTCATGGGTAGCTATGTGCCCGGTCGTCGCTGAAATGCAAGCTTCATGCGGCCGCAGGAATGCGCTGATGGCAATGAGATTCGTCTGTGTACCACCAGAGAGCAGATGTACATCAGCTTCAGGATCAGCAACCAGATCCCGCAAAAATGAAATTGCCCTGTGGGTATGCGTATCCATTCCGTACCCTTCCTCCTGGGTAGTGTTATGGAGTAACAATGCTTTCAGGATGTTTGGATGAGCACCTTCAGAGTAATCATTTTTAAAACTATACATAAACCTATTTCCCTTGTATTACTGAATTAAAATGTCATTAGTAGAAAGTGCAACCATATTTAATGCATGACTGACTGTCAATACTGAACATGGCGGTTCTGATTGTCTGCTCTGAAGCCATGTACCGTTTTTGCAGTTCTGTTGTAATCGTCCTATTGATAACTAATAGTTTTGAACCCGATTGACATGTGCGACTTCAACTGAGTATTTTGTGCTCTCGGCAGTGGTTTAAAAAGACCGTCAGCATTGCTGGGATCAGCCTGCCCAAACGGCAGGTGCAAGGAGTGAGACGTAAACTGCATACACCTAACGCTTAACACAGCGCTATTATTACTGAAAAAGAGGGACAATCAGAATGTTTTTTATCTCAGATATTCACGGTAGTATCTCAGCCCTTGAGCAGGCGTTGAACTGGTACAGCACATTAGGGTGCAAACATATTGTCCTTCTGGGCGATCTGCTGAATCACGGGCCGCGCAATCCTGTACCGGAAGGGTATGATCCTGGATCTGTTGCCGAGACTTTGAACAAATATGCACTGCAAATTATAGCGGTACGTGGTAACTGCGACAGTGAAGTCGACCAGATGCTCTGTTCATTTCCGATCCAGGCAGAATATAACTGGCTGGTAATGGACGGCCGTCGCCTGTGCCTGACTCATGGGCATCTGATGAACCCGGACAGGTTACCGCCTCTGGCAGCTGGCGATGCTTTTATCTCTGGCCATACACATCTTCCTGTTGCGGAGAAACGGGAGGACATTCTTCTTTTTAATCCCGGCTCTATAACACTTCCCAAAGGCGGCAATCACCCAAGTTTCGGGTATTTCAACGGTGAAGCGTTTTTGGTGATGAAGCTTCAGAATGGCGAAGTGATGATGAGCGCCGGGTGGCGTCGTGCATAGCCCGATTCTTTCACTTTCCTGCTGCTACAGCATTATCTCGCACCAGCCTCTCATACATTTTTCGAATACTGAATGTACGCCTCAATTGTTATAGCACTGATGCGCTCGCATAACGAATTACCTGCAAGACATCTACAATAATGTAGCTTTTTCTACCTTTTCGCAGTTTTTCTCATTTTTGTCTCTTCTACTGCAGCTCTGCATTTTTTAAGCATTCAACCTTCCAGCAAGTATCCTACTGAGATTAATATCTATTTTCAAACCGACCCAATTGGTACACCAATTGCTAGTTGGGGAAAAAGAGAGTTGGATCCGTTTCGTATTGGTGCGTTAAGGAGAAGCTGACGATGAAAGAAACATGGGAAAAAATTTTAGAATATGCCTCAATGCCAG
>JBFHGS010000332.1:0-4613 GCA_041582995.1 Desulfopila sp.
CCTCTTCCAGCTTCACCGGATAGATTGCCTTCACCGCCTCGCCGAGACTGCGTTCTGAACCTATCAGCCCTAGTTCCTTAGCTCGGCTAAACAACTCTTCACGGAAATCCGGATGTGCCAGGCTTATCATGGCAATGACCCGCTCCTGCAGGCTCTTACCGAACAGATTGACCACTCCATATTCTGAGGCAACATAGTGCACATCACCTCGAGGCACGACCACCACGTCATCGGAAAGGTTCGGAACTATATTTGAGCGAACCGCGCCGTCAATCCCGATTGACGTAGAGCGAATCATCAGTATTGATTTCCCCCCCGGCGAACGTCGCGCACCACGGACGAAATCAGGTATTCCTGAAATTCCGGCAAAACGCGAACTCGCAGAAGCTTCAGCCGCCATCTGGCCGGTAAGATCCATAGTATGCGCAACATTGAGTGACACCATTCGATTATGTCGCGAAATAATAAAAGGATCATTTACATAGTCAGACGGATGAAAATCAATGGCCGGATTATCATTTAAAAACTCGTACAGGTTACTGCTGCCAACAGCCATTGAAGCAACCATCTTGCCATCGTTATAACCTTTTCTCCGGTTTGTAATATTGCCACGTGCATAGAGGTGCATAATATCATCAGTAAGAAACTGCGAATGAACCCCGAGATCATTTTTATTAGATAGCGCCTGAATGGTTGCCTGAGAGGCAGCATCAAGACCGAGCTGCAAGGTTGAACCATCTTCAATTGCCCTGACAATATGCCTTCCGATCAACTGATCGACTTCTGAAGGCGTATTGCTGTACGGAACCGTAAGCAACTCCTCCTCATGCTCCACAAACAGGTCTACATAGTTAACATGCAGAAAACTCTGCCCCATAACTCGCGGCATCCTTGGATTAATCTGGGCGATAACAAACTCAGCAGATCGCGCTGCGGCAAGTGTCACATCCACAGAAATGCCCAGACTCATCCAACCAAAATCATCCGGGGGAGACACTTGAATCAGCGCAACATTCAACGGCAGCTTACGGGTTTTAAAAAGAGAAGGCACATCCGACATATTCATCGGGGTGATAAAGCGTTTATGCTTCGCGAGAGCCGGCGACCTGGTGGAGCCCAGATAAATTGAGCGAATATTCAGGCTGGCATCCCGCGTTCTATCGGCAATTGCTGAAAATGAAATGGTCTCCTGTGTGAGTAAACGCAGAATTTCCAAGCCGCTGAATCTATCTGCCCTGCTTGTCAGCGCACGAATCAACTCCTGCGGTTCACCGCAGCCAGACCCTATAAAAACCCGCTGCCCTGAACGAATTCTGGAAATAGCTTCCTGAGCGTCAACTGTTTTCTCGACATAACTATCTGCCCAGTGTTGAGAAGTCGGCATATTTGTATCCCTCTATATTTTAAGCAAAACCTGTGTCATTTACGTCTGGTCACAAATGCAGATATCAATGTATCTACTCCTTGCATAGTAGTGCAGTGACTGGGCAAGTACAATCTATTTGTAGTTACAGAGATTAATGGACGAGTAAAGAGCAGGCCGCATAGACGTTCACAACAGGGTTGCCATGCGCTGTGAGTTCAGAACGCAGTCTGAAATAGATATTGTAAATAATGTTGTATTACTTCTTTTTTACCTCATTTTCTCCAGCCCCTCATCATTGGCTTCCGCCGGCTCATGCGGCTGATCTTTAAATTTTTCGCGTATCTCAAGTATCTCATCAAGTATCTCATGAAACACCTCAACGATATTAGGGTCAAAATGCTTACCCTTCCCCTCCTTAATGATAGAAAGCGATTGTTCCAGACTGAAAGCCTTTTTATAAGGACGGTTCGACATGAGGGCATCAAACACATCCACCACCGCAACTATCCTCCCCACCAGAGGAATATTATCGCCAGTCAGTCCTTTAGGGTAACCACTCCCATCCCATTTCTCATGATGAGTTATCGCCGCAGTTCTGGCCATCTGAATATAGTTTGCCTCGGACCCCTCCAATATTTTCCCGCCTATTTCCGCATGCTGCTTCATCACTTCCCACTCTGAGGGTGTCAGCTTCCCGGGTTTCAACAATATGCGATCAGGTATCCCGATTTTCCCCACGTCATGCATCGGAGCAGCGTACAAAATGGCCTCTTCAGCCTTTTCCTTCAAGCCCAGCTTTCGTGCTATCGCCGCACTGTAATGTCCTATGCGCTTGGTATGCTCACCGGTATCTTCATCTTTGTACTCCGCAGCCATGGATAGACGAAAGATAGTATCAAGAGACGCAGACTTTATCATATTCAGAGCCCCCTTGAGTTGCTCTGTGCGCTCTGCAACCTCTGCCTCAAGATGCACTGCACGATCGGCCAGCAGAGCATTCTTATCTCTCAGTTCAGCCTGAAGGTTCTGAATAGTCAGATGTGTTCTGACCCGCGACAGAACCTCCTCAGGCTCTATCGGCTTTGTTATATAGTCAACGGCACCAGCGGCAAATCCCTTTACTTTATTTTCTGTATCTGTCAGCGCGGTCATAAAAATCACAGGTATATCCCGCGTTGATTCGTCACTCTTAAGACGTTGGCAGGTTTCGAAGCCATCTATCTCCGGCATCATCACATCCAGCAGTATCAGATTCGGTTTAACCATCGCAGCCCGCTCAAGCGCAGCAATACCATCGAGAGCAAAGAGAATTTCATAACCTTTGTTATCGAGCATATCGGACAATACATTGAGGTTCTTCGGGTTGTCGTCAACCAGGAGTAATGTGCTAGTGTTTTCCTGCATCGCTGTTCCCTTTCTCATTGTTTAGAATTTGAAGTATCTCATCAAACCTGTAATTCTGTGCCAGAGGCTCAAGAATGTCTCGCCATCCAGCACAATTCGAATCCTGCCCACCAATCACTTCAAGGATAGCCAGAAGCTTTTTAACGTTGCCGCGATTCGCTGCTGCCACAAGTTCTTTCTGTATTGCCTCTGGTAATGGCTCGGATAATCTGCTCTTTTCCGGTTCAGCCAGTACCTGCTTTTTGGTATTGTCATCTTCGTACACCCATTCCAGATGCAGATTCCCTGCCAGCAGCTCAAGCAGTTCATTCATCTTAAATGGCTTTGAAAGAAATCCGACACAACCGTTTTGCATGACCTCACGTTGCACTTTCTCACTCACACTGGCTGAGATCGCTATCACAGGTATATCTTTCAGTTCCATGTTTGCTTTGATATGCATAAGCAGTTCCGGCCCATCCATTACGGGCATCCGCAAATCAAGCAGAATCATATCCGGACGCTTGTCTCTTATCCGTTCCAGAGCTATTCTGCCATTTTCCGCCTCTGACAAATCAAAATCAAGCGGTGAAAGAAAATGATTGAGCACTTCCCGATTAGTCCTGTTGTCATCAACGATCAGGAGATGCCTTCTAGAACCCTGATAACCTCTCACTCGCTTTTCCACTCTGCTTGCACTTCCCGCACCGTCCACTCCTTCCGCCACTTTCAGGTCAAACCAAAAAAGACTGCCTTTTCCGGGTTGGCTCTTCAGGTGAAGCTCCCCTCCCATAAGATCAAGCAGCTGCCTGCTGATAGCCAGCCCAAGTCCGGTTCCTTCGGCATTTCGTTTTCTGTCCACAACCTGATAAAATGGTTGGAAAATTTTCTTTTGCTGCTCATCAGCTATACCGACTCCTGAATCCTGCACCTGAAATCGTATCGTCTTTTCTGTATCCTGCAGTGCACCTTCCACTAATTCTACCCCAAAGGTAATGACACCTTTGTCGGTAAACTTGAGCGCGTTATTCAGAAGGTTCAACACAACCTGACGCAACCGTTTTTCATCCCCGATAATATGCGTGGGGACACCCGGCCCTTTCCAGTTGGTAAACTGAATTGCTTTATCATTTGCCCTGATCGTCATCATCCCATTGATATTTTCGAGAAAAACATCCAGGCTGAACACCTGGCTGACCAGATCAATCCGGCCAACCTCAATCTTTGATATTTCGAGGATGTCGTTGATCAGTTGCAACAGATGATCACCGCTTTCCTTTATCGTCTTCAGGCCCTGCTCCTGTTTCTGCGAAAGATTTTCTTCTCCCTGCAAGATCTGAGCATAACCTAAAATAGCATTGAGCGGAGTTCTCAGCTCATGACTCATGTTAGCTAGAAATGTACTTTTGGCGTTGCTGGCATTCTCTGCACTTTGCCGTGCAACCACCAGAGACTCCTCTGCTTTTTTGCGTTCACTTATATCCCGAACAATACCTATGAAAAAAAGATTCTTCTCAAACCCGGCCTCACTGATCGCCAGATCCATGGGAAACTGCGCGCCATTCTTTTTCATACCGACAGCTTCACGGCCGATACCGATAATTTTCGGATTGCCGGTATCAAGATAACGCTTCAGATAATTGTCATGTTCGCTGTGATATGGCTCAGGCATCAACATTCGTACATTTTGCCCGATAACCTCTGCGCTTTCGTAGCCGAAAAGTTTCTGTGCTGCAGGGTTAAACATTGTTATGCTGCCGCGCCTGTCAATTGTGATCAGAGCATCGATCACGCTATCCATAATGCCGCGCAGGCGTCCCTCGCTCAATTGCAGTTCCTGGCTTTTTTCAGTCGCCTCAAGCAG
>JBFHGS010000333.1:0-4583 GCA_041582995.1 Desulfopila sp.
AGAGCTAAAAACATTAGCGATGTGGTACGAGATCACGCAAACACGGTAAGATAACCTGAGGTGTATTTGCGATAGAGAACATCCCTAGATTGTTGAGTATTCCCGCAGGCTATAATCGGCAGGACATTCTAAAAAAGATTCTTTTATTTGCTTGACGCCTTCCGGAGAAGTTGGTAAATAGTCCCTCACGATGACGCAGGGCGAATAGCTCAGCTGGGAGAGCATCGGCCTTACAAGCCGAGGGTCACAGGTTCGATCCCTGTTTCGCCCACCACGTCAATCGTCATTACTGGGGTCGTAGTTCAGTTGGTTAGAATGCCGGCCTGTCACGCCGGAGGTCGCGAGTTCGAGTCTCGTCGGCCCCGCCAGTAAATTCAAGGGTTATAGTCTTATGGCTGTAACCCTTTTTTTTGTCTTTTTGACAGCCCTGCTATGTTTTCTTTGTGTACGTGTATATTACCAGGATTCTTATCCTGGATAAGAATATTTTTGAACACCACTTTTCTTCAACAAGAATGGAGATGTTCAGGCGGTAGGAGTATACAATGCAGTGTGCCCTGGTCATCAAAGTTGTCGCAGATACTGTTTATATATGTGGTTCTTTAACGAACGCAGTCTACGCCGTACTCTTCACCTGATAAAGCTGAAATTGAGGGGCAGAATCCTATTTAGCATATTTTTTAGGGATAAACGCAATTCTAGTCGAGCATTGATGTAATGATTACCTGTTAGTCTTCAAATATAAAAAGTTGAAACATTGTAAGGTTTAAAGAAGCAAATTGTTGATACTGCGCCAATTGTGTAGTTGGGAATTTATCGGAACCCTTTTGAGTTCAGGAAGAGAGTAAAAAAAACATTTATTTGCTTGACGCACCTTGGGTAAATTGGTAAATAGCCTCTCACGCTGACGACGGGCGAATAGCTCAGCTGGGAGAGCATCGGCCTTACAAGCCGAGGGTCACAGGTTCGATCCCTGTTTCGCCCACCACGTCAAACGTCATTACTGGGGTCGTAGTTCAGTTGGTTAGAATGCCGGCCTGTCACGCCGGAGGTCGCGAGTTCGAGTCTCGTCGGCCCCGCCAGTAAATTCAAGGGTTACAGCCTTATGGCTGTAACCCTTTTTTCGTTTCAATGTGAGAGAACAAATTCACCCCAGGTATGGGGAGAGCTTGCTATTTCGGCGCCTATAGTTTTGCCCCTGTTGTCCTGGGCAACCTCCCATCGTGGCCGGGCTACTATTCTGAAGTTTTCAGATTGCCCTCTTATGACTATAGAAAGGAAAGATCTGGAGGTTGAAAGTTTATCAGGGACGTCTTTCAAACATAGACCGAGTTGAGAAATATTAGTGACAAGGCCACTATAAGATGCCAGCCCATCTGATATGTCTGCGCGCAACTCTTTCACTTCAATTCTCGGGTCCTGGCGTGTATACATACTATTTTTCATTTCAGGTTCTTTTCCGGAGCAGCTTTTGATAGGAGCCGGAATCCTTTGTGTAATATGAGTGAATGATTTCCAGTGCATTTACATATACAAAATAGCCAGACATAGAAATTTGAATACTGTCGCCTGGGGCATGCATACAACAGTGTACGATTTTATTACAACGGTATCGATCTGCAGCTCCCGTTATTGAATCATCGGTACTGTTTCGAAGTAGTTTGGCTCTTCGCAGAAATACAACAGTTTTTTCGCGGCATGATGAAGGTGCAGCTGGCCAGCTTGTTGATTTGTTGAGCTGGAGAAATACGAAACTGCTGCATTTTCAGCAGTGCTATACGTTATCTTAGCAGAATTTCCGCGGTTATTGCTAACAATAAATAGGAGTCATGCGGTCGTGCCGGTCTTGTAGTTTATTCTCTGTATGAATTCTGTCAGTTAGGTGATATGAAATACATTTAAAAGGCTTGAGGAAGTGAAGGGTGCAAAGTTCAACGGATAAATGCAGTAGGCGGCGAAAATATGCAGACTGAGTAGCTCAGGGTACTACTCTGGAAAGAGTTCATCCAGCATGGCCGGTTCCCAACTGGCCGATGTAACTTCCCAGGTAGAGTCTTTGCCACGAAGCGTAATCTCGAACCTATAGATGTCAGCCTGAAGATCAAGCAGTATCCTTTTGCTGTCTGCGGGAGCACCACTCATGGCAACAAACATCTCAACCCTTCCGGTCTCTGCGGTTTCGAAAGTAATACTCTTCGTAGATGTGTACAGATGAATAGCCTGTTTTCTCAGTACCTGATAGGCAATGTAGTTCAATAGTTCCTTTTTGGTTCTGCCGTTTTCATCGTTATAGTCATCGGCTATCATTTCCCGGACCTTGCCGAGCTTTCCCTGCTCGATTGCAACTTCTGCTGTAGCCAAAAATTGTTTTACCCGGTCTTCGGGGGAATTTCCTGATGAACATCCGCTTAACATCAATAGAGCAGCGGTCAGCAGTGTCAGGAGGAGGATTCTGGAGACGGTTTGACTCAGAACTAAATATCTACAATAAGATAGATTCATATGAGTGAGCGTAGTGTTGTGAGTATTTCTTCTGGCTCAAGTCGTTCCGTATAATCGGTATTAATATACGCATGCCGAATCAGACCGCTTTGATCGATTATATACGTTGCTGGAATAGGTAGACGTAAACTCTCCTCAGTACTTACTGCTTTGAGGTCGATCCCAAAATCATTATAAACGGTTATTAGAGGGGTGGGGAGAGTAAAGACAATGCCAAACTCGTCTGCCAATGTATTTTGATAATCTGTTGCGAGCGTGAATGAGAGGCATAGATTTTCATGGAGTTCATTGGATTTGATTGCAGTAAGGGGAGATACTGCAATAACAGACGCCCCAAGTTGTTCGATTTCTGAGTTCTTCTCCTGCAAAGCCTGCAGTTCAATGTTACAGTATGGTCACCAGTTACCTCTGAAAAACGAGATCACAAGCGGGCCACGTTGCAAAGTATCATAGAGCATGAACTGCGGGCCGTCACTTGATTGAATCATGACATTTGGTACCGTGTCTCCGGTTGTCAGACACTCATTTGCAATCCCGCTTTCCCGTAAATGATCCGCTGCCCGGGATATTACGTTAATTGCATTTTGTGAGGTGCTTGCAAGAAATTGCTGACGTTGTCGGTTGAGGTGCTCTTTCAGGCTCATAGGGTTCTCCGCGTTGAGTAAAATCAAAAAAAGGGCTCTACGTTCGAGATCTTTAAGGGAGCGGTGTGTCTGTATAGGCAATGTTTGCTTCGTCAGAAGTGTAGCTGGACAGCGTTTTCCCCATTTTGACATCCGTTACGATGTTGGGATTAAGGAGCATCGATTTACCCATGAGAACAATATCGGCGTGGTCCAGTGCAAGCTCTGCAGTGTTGAGGTCGTATATCTTTCCACATATCATAATCGGCAGTTGTGTGACCTGTCTGGTTAATTCACTCATTGTCTTGTCCGTTCCAAAGGCCTTCATTTGAAAGTCATGGGTTGATATGGACAGGGCATCTATCGGCTCATCAGAGAGCTTTGTGATAATGTTTTGCCATTCATCAGCATTTTCAAACAGTGATATTTCCGGATCGACCACGCCCCAGTTGGAAATCCTGAATGTCAGAAGCTTATCTGCAGGTATCACAGGCTGTACGGCTTGGATAACTTCATGGACAAAACGATAGCGATTTTCAGTCGTACCACCGTAACAATCCCTGCGTTGATTCGAATGGGCAGAAAGAAACTGGCTGATGAGATAACCATGCGCACCATGTATTTCAACTCCGTCAAAGCCTGCTGCGATTGCACCACTGGCTGTTTCTACAAAACCATGGATGACATGATCGATATCAAAATGGCTCATTTCTTCTGGCAATGGGTAAGGGTGACCTGTCAGAGGATTTTTCTGTAAAGGAGAGAGGGGGCTGGGAGCGATCACGCGATGGGCAGGGTTGATCTCAGGCCATCCTATTCGACCGCAATGAAAAATCTGCATGATCGCCAAAGCTCCTTTTTGGTGGATATCATGCACGACATGTCGCCATGCCGATATTTGGGGTTTCGTTGTTATGCGTGACTGACTGGGGTACCCCTGGGCGCTTTCGTAATCCGTGACAATTGCTTCAGTATACACAATGCCTGCTCCGTTTTCTGCTCGGCGGACCAGAAAATCGAAGACATCCTGCCGTGGGATGCAGCGGATGTCGGCAGACATGCGGGTCATTGGCGCGACACCAATTCTGTTTCTCAGCTTAAGGTTCTTCAGGGCAAAAGGGGAGAACAGCGTGTTGGCTGGGGCACTACTCATCAGGTTACTCCTTGAGACGCTCGTATTTCGACTCGGGTGAGAAAAACAATAAAAGACGTGAATGAACGGGACGCATTTACCAGAATATGCATAAAACAATAAGGCTGGAGTGCGTGACTGACAAGAAAAAGAGGTTTTCAGGTAACAGTCATGCCGGTGCAATGAAAAAATCAGAGAGTGGGTTTTGTTGTCAGTTTGTCCTTAAATCTCTCGTTTACCTGATAGACAAAAGCGAGTACTTCGGCAACAGTCTGGTACAGTTCAACAGGAATTTCATCACCGACCGGAACCTTTGCGAGAAGTTC
>JBFHGS010000334.1:0-4572 GCA_041582995.1 Desulfopila sp.
AGAAGGCGAAAAACAGGCGATTATCAATCGGGCCGAAGGTGATAAAGCTGAAGCTATTTCACTCTCTGAAGGTGAAAAGATGAAGCGGATCAACGAGGCGGAAGGACGTGCCCAGGAAATTTTAAGAGTTGCTGAGGCGACCGCGGAGGGTATTCGCAAAGTTGGTGAGGCACTATCTATACCCGGTGGAAAAGAAGCAGCGAATCTGGAAGTCGCCAAGAAGTATCTGGATGAGTTCGGCAAGTTGGCTAAAACCAATAACACCATGATTATTCCGGGAAATCTTTCAGATTTGAGCAGTATGGTTGCCTCTGCCATGGCAACACTTGAACACGCGAAAGGCAGCGGAACGTCAACCGGTTCGATTGGTACACAAGCAACGAAGTAGTTACCCGATAAATACGTAATAGTGTATTGCCAGGTATGACCCGTTGTTGTGAGAGCCGGTGGATACGGCAGGAGAAGGAAGAATTGTGCAGCATATGCAGGTAACCGGTCACCAGTCCAGCGGATTTATCCATCTGTTGATGATAGTATGTGCAACGCTTGTTTCCACCTCATTTACAGTGGGGGCTGCTATTGCCGCAGATCTGGATCCCGCGGTTCTGACATTGCTTCGATTTGTGCTGGCAAGTGTGATACTTGCTCCTTTTATCTATCTGCAACATGGACTGCATGTTTCTGTCGGATTTTTGGGCCGCTGTTCAATAATCAGCGGCTGTCTCGTCATTTTCTTCTGGTGTATGTTTCTTGCACTCAGATATACCACCGCCCTGAATACCAGTGTGATTTTTACGCTGGTTCCTTCAATTTCCGGTTTCTATGCACTGCTCTTAGTTCGTGAACGTCTGCGCCGACCGCAGCTTCTGGCACTGATCTTCGGCCTGGTTGGAGCAATATGGGTAATATTCAGGGGGGAGCTCTCACTTTTTCTGGCTATGGAATGGAACAAGGGAGATCTGATTTTTCTGGCAGGGTGTTTTTGTATGGGATTCTACACCCCGCTTATAAAGCTGTTGCATCGGGGAGAATCGATGCTGGTCATGACCTTCTGGATTCTGGTTACGGGAAGTATCTGGCTCATACTTTTTACCGGTCATCATCTACTGGCTGTTGAATGGACGCTGATAACGTCCCATATCTGGGGTGGTATTCTCTATCTGGCAATTTTTACTACTGTCATCACCTTTTTCCTGACTCAGTATTGTGTACCGCATATTGGTCCTACCCGGGCTATGGCTTATTCGTATCTCTATCCTGGTCTGGTTCTGTTGATTGATCTGGCAATGGGCAATGGTTTACCACCAGTTGCAGTGTTACCCGGGGTTGGCGTGGTTTTGCTGGCAATGCTGGTTCTGCAGTATTCCTCTGAGAAAAGAGGCCCTGTCTGATTGTTGAATTTCTCTGTGTTGCAATGTTGATTAGTCCTGTTCCTTGTCCCTGTAACGCACTTTATGAAGTGGGAAGCGATCCTGGATTGTATGAATGGCACCTTGCGGGGTCAGCGTACTTGAGTAGAGCTGAAACTCATCAATGCGAAAGGCAGGTGTTTCAAAAAGAGCGTTACCAGCTAGAAACTGACTGACACGGTTTATGGGGCTGTCTTTTAGTCTGGCAAGGGTTACATGCGGCGAGAATTTTCTTTTCTCCCGTTCAATACCTATATCCGAAAGTGCCTTTTCCACCTTATTTCTGAGAGCAACGGTTTCCCGGACAGGGTTTATCCCTACCCAGAGTACGCGCGGCATGCCGCGCGGCGGGAAATGGCCGACAGTTTGCAAGCTCATGGAAAACAACTCATGATCAATTTCGGCCAGGGCCTGGCGGATATCACGGAGCATACTGCTTTCCATGTCGCCTAGAAATTTCAAGGTGAGATGCAGCTGTTCGGTGGGTACTGCCCGGGCGCCGGGGATGGTGGCACCCATACCGCAGACCAGAGTGCGAATATCTTCGGGGATATCTATAGCCACAAAAAGCCGCAACATGGTTACTCTCCGGTGAATTGAGGCCCTTCTTCAGAGGCCAGCAGCATGATGGCTTCGTTTGCCAGAGTCAGTCCGAAAATACCGGTGACAGTCGGCAGGCTGCCGAGTGTGTTGCGTTCTCTGCCACGATCGGAGTGCGGTGTACTCCCGACAATTCGGTCCTCACTTTCCTGGGTGTAGTCAAAATCAACTTTCTCATAAGAGTAGACACAGCGAATACCCCGTTCAACACCACGTCTGCGCAGCCGTTTGCGAACATGTTTGGCCAGCGGGCAGTTGGTGGTGTCAAAGATATCGGCAATACCAATTCTGGTCGGGTCGGTCCGCAGTGCTGCCCCCATGGATGAAAGCGTCGGGATTTTCCTTTCATATGCTCCCACCAGTAACTGTACCTTTGGATTCAGTGAATCAATGGCATCTATAAGCAGATCAGGAGCAGGAGTGAGAATTGTATCAAGCGTCTCTTCAGCAGTAAAGAGAGGCAGTGCCTCAGCATTGCAGTTGGGATTGATGTTCAGAACCCGTTCCAATGCTGCGCTTGCCTTCGGTTGTCCCAGAGTTGATTCGAGTGCCAGGATCTGCCTGTTAAGGTTTGTCGGCTGTATGGTATCGAAGTCCACCATGCGCAGGTTACTGACTCCGGCCCGCACGAGGCCCTCAACTACATAGCCGCCTACGGCTCCTAAACCGACGACGGTCACCCGTCTTGATTGCAGCCGCTGAAATCGTTCATTGCCCAGCAGCAGTTGTATGCGTGAAAATCGTTCCATTAAAAGATATACCTGATAAAGAAAATCTCATGACCGCTGAAGCTTAGCGATCAATTCCGGTGACAGATTAATTTTTGTAACAATTACTGAGGAGACTGATCTTTATTTCACGCAGTTCAGTGAAAATACATCTGTCACCCGGTTTGTTAATAATGCTGATTTCTTTACTTCACTCGTTCCATGAAAAAATCATGGAGGCGATTAGCAAAAATAAGAGCGTAGATATTATAAGCAGGAAACATTCTCCCTGCACATCTGTAAGCGTTGCCGCCTCATTCATAACTTTTCTGACGGCTTTGAGCAAATGTGTGAGTGGAAAAAATTGCGCAAGCTGATGAACCCATGGCGGGGATCCTTCCAGGGAGAACCACACTTCAGAAAGAAACATCATCGGTAAAGAGATAAAGTTCAGTACGCCACTGGTGAATTCTTCACTGGTACCTCGGGCAGCGAGGATAAGTCCTATTGATGAAAGATTCAGCCCGCCGAGAAAAAAAATGAGAAAGAGCAGCAGATAGGAACCGGACATCTGAAAATCAAAAATCAGATCTGCCCCTAACCATACAGAAACAATGGTGAACATCAGTAGAAAGATGCGGGACAGTAACTGGGCTGTAAGGTACTCAAAGGCTGTGAGCGGGGTGGCTTTCAACCTTTTCAGGGTACCATTCTTACGGTAACGTACGACGACATAACCGACCCCCCATAATGCAGAGAACATCATGTTCATCGCCAGCACCCCGGGGAAAAGCCAGTCTATGTAACGAATTTGTCTGCCTTCGATGATCTGCTTGGTAGCGACTTTTTTATCCGCCAGAAATGATGCTAAATAGATTTTTTCAGTCAAGCTACCGTTCGGTGACGAATCATTTATCCAATAGGTGTTTTCTACTGAATTGGCGTCAAGAAGCAGATCGATCTTATGGTGACTCAATTTACGTTCACCTTCCTGACGATCTGCGATTGCAATAAATGTAATATTTTTGTCGAGCTTAAAAGCGGCAGGTATGGTGGTCGTTTCCAAGGCCGCTGTTGCAGAAACTGGAGGGAAAACTCCAACTTTGAACTGTTTATATTCACGGCCATTAAAGACCAGTCCGATGCCCAGTATTAATAGAAACGGAAAAGCGAAATTCCAGCCGAAGGTCGCTTTATCGCGGAAAAATTCTCTATTTCTGGCAACAAACATTGCCCATATGCGATGGATGTTCGGTAGCTGCATATGATTGGACATGTCCTCCTGGTGTTAATCTCTCAACTTCCGGCCGGTAAGGTGGAGAAAGACGTCTTCGAGCGTCGGGGTGTGAATGTTCATGCCGGTCAGTTCTATATTGCTCGCAGTCAGCAGCTGCAGGGTATGGTCAATACTGTCGGTATAGATCACGGCACGGTTATCATGCTTTTCCCATTGCAGGTTGCTTTTGCCTTCCCAGCCGACCAGAGCAGCCTCAGGTAAGGCCAGCGTTGAGGTTCGGCAATGGGTATTTATGAGTTGTTCTGGAGTGCCCCGGGCAATGACGAGTCCTTGGTCCATGATAGCGATTTCGTCACACAGATGCTCTGCTTCTTCCATTGAATGAGTTGTCATAATAATGGTTCTGCCCTCAGCCTTTATTTGTTCAACGATATGCCAGAGATTGCGGCGTGATTGAGGGTCAAGACCTGTTGAAGGTTCATCAAGAAAGATCAGTTCAGGGTTATTTATCAGCGCGAGCGCGAGCATCAGCCGCTGCAGTTGTCCGCCAGAAAGGTTGGTATTCCGCCGTTTTCGAATTGGCTCCAAGTCGCAGCGTTTGATCAGAGACTCCATATCA
>JBFHGS010000335.1:0-4484 GCA_041582995.1 Desulfopila sp.
CGAAAGAAAGGTGTTCAGGCTGGTTGAGTCGAAAAGTGGCGGAAGTGGTGAGAAACATCCTTTGGCTTCAAGAGATGCCAGGTCGAGTACATAGTCGCCGATACGCACACCGACCCTGGTCCTTTCTTCTGTTTCGAACACTCCAAGCGGCAGATTTTGAATAGGGAAGTGAGAGATTTCATCATATTCGACAAAGGATCTAAGAGCTGGATCTGTAGTTGATGACATGGTGACTGCTCCAATGATACGAGTTGAGGTCTTTTGGTATGATTTCCCTTCTGTTCAGCTGGTAGCAGGCTCATAACAGTTTAAGTGAACTGAGGGCTTCGCGTGGTTCGGTGAATGAGCAGCTGCCAAAGCTGATGACCCGTGACCTGCGGAGTCTTTGTATCTCATCTGCAGAGATAGAAAACGTCCGCCACTGAAGTTTGCTCTCTGTGAAAATAAAGTTATGTGGCTGTTCTTCGTTGAGAATGTCGGCTATCTGACGACTATCTGGTGAATGGTGCCAGCAGAAAAGAGCGGCAGCAAACATATTGATAAATCCGTGCTGCATAACTCCAATATTTCGCTCATAGTTTCTGATCGGCTGATGCATGCCGGCGGTAAACTTAATAGGGATATTGTATTGTCGGCAGATGCCGATAACATCGGCAACTATTTCGACAGTGGGAAACATCTCCGATGTTGCTCCTCCGCATCGTAGTTTAAAGCCCACCTCTTTGATAACAGCGTCACTACGGGTGGTGTTATTGAACGCTGCAATCTCTACAGCCGTTTGTTCAACATCTGAGAGACATTCAATAAAGAGTTGGACATCAAGGCAACCTGCGTGTTTCAGGGTGGAGTGCAGTTGCGTGAGCTGTGCTGTAACTTTGCCGGGGCTGTGTGTTCCTGCAGGTATTGTTGTTTCTGCCATTTCAACAGACCTGGCGGCTTGCTGTATCTGCAGATGTTCTTCCTTTGACATTGCCGGGCTGACCAAAACTGAAAAACGTATGTCGGAGGGCAGGGCTACTCTTTGAAGCTGGGCGGCGGGAATAATATAACGACCAAGCATCCAGCTGTGTTCATCCTCAAGATATACACGATAGTTGGCCAGAGCTGTTTCGTGTTGCAAAGATGCAGGGGGGAATAACCCGGCATAATCAATGATGCCTTCCATAAAATGACGAAAAGATGTCTGCATCAGCCTCACTCCAGCCAGGATGTCTGGTAATCTGTATCTTCGCACTCGAGTGCGGCTTTGGCCACGTAAAGCGGTTTGAAAGTATCGATCATGACAGCTTCTTCCTTCGTTTCCTTTTTACCGACAGACTCTTCAGCCTTGCCGGGATGCGGACCGTGAGGCATGCCGTCAGGATGCAGGGTGATGGAACCGCATTCAACGCCTTTTCTGCTCATAAATTCTTCGCTGCAATAATAGAGCACCTCATCAGAGCCAATATTGGAGTGATTGTAAGGCGCGGGAATCGCCTCGGGGTGATAGTCAAAGAGTCTCGGCACAAAGGAGCAAACTACAAAACCTTCACCTTCGAATGTCTGGTGTACTGGCGGCGGCTGATGGATACGACCGGTAATCGGTTCAAAATCAGATATATTGAAAGCCCAGGGATAGTAATAGCCGTCCCAGCCAACGGTATCAAACGGGTGATGCATGAGTATCATGCGCTGGAGAGCATTTCTGCTTTTGACGATGATATTGAACTCACCTGTCTTGTCATGGATGGGCAGCAGAGAGGGCGGCCGGATATCACGTTCACAGAACGGAGCATGCTCAAGCAGTTGCCCGTGTTCGTTGCGGTATCTTTTCGGGGTTCGCACGTAACCTGCACTTTCAATAATAAAAAAGATATGATTTTCGCCTGTGAGCCTGTAGCGGTGAATGATGCCTTTAGGAATAACCAGATAGTCGCCCTGCCGGAAATCAAGCTCCCCCATCTGCGACTCAAGGACTCCTTCTCCTTCAGTGACGAAGACAATTTCATCTCCCATACTGTTCCGGTAAAAAAAATCATCATTTCCAGAAGGGTGGGCAATGGAGATGGCTACATCATCATTGAACAGCAGCGGCGTGCGGTCGAGAACCGGGCTTTCACCACCGGGCGGCAGTCTGTGTGTGCGCAGATGCCGTAGTCTGAGTGTCGGGTTTGGATCTATCTCCCAGTGAATATCTTTAAGATGCTCAACCCGTTTCAACAGGGTGGGTGGACGCAGGGTATAGAGTAGCGATTTAAGACCACAGAAACCGAGGTTGCCTATCAGGTATTCCTGATAAAGGCTATCGTCTTTCTTACGAAAAGTGGTATGCCGTTTATGCGGGATCTTACCTAATTTATGATAGAAGACCATGATGCCTCCGAATGTACGTCTTAATGATACCTTATAAATTACCTCTTTTTTTCTGCTCAAGCTCAATAGATTCAAAGAGTGCCTTGAAATTTCCCTTACCGAAACTCTCGCAGCCGGCGCGCTGGATGACTTCGAAGAAAAGCGTCGGCCTGTCCTGCATCGGCTTAGTGAAAATCTGCAGCAGATAGCCGTTTTCATCCCTGTCCACCAGAATATTGTATCTGCGGATCATTTCACGGTCTTCCCGTATTTGGCCTACCCGGTCCCAGACCGTTTGGTAATAGGTTCCAGGGATGGTAAGGAACTGGAGACCGTTCTCTTTCAACATACCGACAGTGGTGAGGATATCTGGAGTATACAGGGCGATATGCTGTACTCCGGCTGAATAATTGAAATCTATGTATTCCTGAATCTGGCTCTTTCTTTTTCCTGCAGCCGGTTCGTTTATCGGGAATTTAATGTTACGGCGATCGTTTGCCATGACCTTTGAGCGGAGGGCGGTGTATTCAGTCGAAATGTCATTATCGTCATAGGAGACAAACTGGTGAAAGCCAAAAACGTGTGAGTAAAAGTTGCACCATCTGTCCATCTGCTGGTCTTCGGCATTGGCTACGACATGGTCAATGCGGGTAAAGCCGACTGGTGTTCCCGGGATAAGCGCCTCTCTGTATCCTGGAAGAAATGGGCCCGAGTACGCTTGAGATGAGATGAAACTGTGGATAACGTCACCATAGGTGCGAATCGCCGCATGTTGGACGCTGCCGTTACTGTCTTCCTGTGTTTCAGGTAAGGATGCAGAAACTGCGCCGCGATTGAGCGTTTCCTGATAGAGCGTATCAACCTCATCCACTTCAAAACAGATATCTTTTACACTGTCTCCATGCAGTTGCAGGAAAAGATTGCCTGGGTCGTCATATTTAAGCGGAGTGGTGAATATAAACGTGATACGGTCCTGCTGCAGTACATATGAGGCGCGATCGGGATGACCTGTTTCCGGTCCGAGATAGGCTATCTGGTTAAAGCCTAGGGTAGAGCGATAGAAATGAGCTGCCTGCAGAGCATTGCCGACCAGAAATTCGATATGATTGATACGTTTGACAGGTAGAGATTTTTTCATAGCACCTTATCCTTTTTAGAGCCTGAAGGTTTCTAAGAAAACGAATACTGCCAAGTAATCACAGAAGTATATTGCTGTTAGAATAGCGTAAATATGGGTGGAAAGGCAAGTATGCTGCTTGTCATCGCTAATGTTATCGTTTGACTGAAGGCTGTTGAAACGGCACAGGTCCTATCCGTGAAACCCGGATAGGACCTGTGTTAATCATACAAGTACTGTTGGTGTGGGATTAGAGGCCGCCAAGCAGCATTCGAAAACCTACAACATAGAGGAGCGCTGCAAAAATTTTTTTAAGTTTTGCTACCGGCAGTTTGTGGGCCAATCGAGCGCCGAGAGGTGCTGTAAAAATACTGGCAATGGCAACACCGAACAGACCGGTAAGGTGGATATAGCCGAAGCTACCTTCCGGGAGACCGGTGACTCCGAAACCGTTGATGATATATCCAGCTGTACCAGCAATGGCGATGGGAAGGCCGATGGCTGCTGAAGTGCCGATAGCCTGATGCATGCTGGCATTATGGAACATCAAAAAAGGGACGGAGAGCGTTCCTCCACCAATTCCCACAAGGCTTGAAAATATACCGATGATTCCCCCTGCGCCAATCATGCCCGCATTGCCGGGTAACTCTCGGGTCGCTTTGGGTTTGATACTCAGCATCATCTGCGTTGCCACGTAGAGTAGGAATACAGCAAAAAATATTTTGAGAAAATTCGTGGAGAGCATGGATGCAATCCACGAACCGAAAAATGTACCGACGAGAATTCCCGGAGTAATTTTCAGCACCGCAGGCCACATTACCGCGCCATGGCCATGATGAGCCCTGACGCTTGATATTGCTGTAAAAATGATACTGGCCAGCGATGTGCCCAGAGCCATATGGAGGATATGCTCATGTGGAATTCCTTGAGCCACAAAGGCAAAGGTGAGCATGGGCACAATAACAAGACCACCTCCGATGCCCAGAAGACCTGCGAGAATACCGGCGATTGCACCTACAGCCATAAACATAAGAAA
>JBFHGS010000336.1:0-4470 GCA_041582995.1 Desulfopila sp.
GTAATATTTCTTAGCAATTTCGGCACACAGCAAGGCACGAATGAAGGAGCATAGCAACGCTATGTAACTGAATGAGAAACGAAGTCAGTGTGACAAAAGGGCTGGAAATATGCGATAGATTAAGCTTTACAGAGCACTAGTCTGCAAGGCGGGACTTTTTTACAGTTCAACAACCTTAATTTTAAATAATACTCATGGAAATCTTACCTCTATTGGCCGTTATTTCTTTAGCCACATATTTCTGGTTCCGGAACCGGGATGCTGCTTCCAACATTCCGTGTAAGCAGCGCGTCACTGCAGAAATACGGCGTGACAGATAGCTTTTTCCCACCTGACAAAGAGGCGATTTTCTGCCAATCCTCCCTGGCTTTTCTTCTCTTTGTCAGGATTTTAAACGACAGAAAAAATATTCTCGTGAAGAGATATGAAGTGGGCTGGTACTACCAATGGGACTATCAACCTGCTCTTGTGGTACGATTACTTCTCCGACAGTGAATTCACGACTTCAATCATCTCTCTTCTCAACCATTTGTGTTGTTCATCTTCCTGATAAGATTGATGCCAGATCATATTCATTTTTCCCGCCGAAAATGTAAAGGGCAATGGAACAGATGCAAAAGCCATCATTTCAGTAAATTTCATTAAAGATGGCAGAGTCGCAAGCATATCAGTTCCTCTTATATATGTTGCAATACTTGAAAAATTGGGAACATATATTTCAACTCTGCGACGTAATCCCCGACGAGTCAAACAATCATCCACACCACCTTTATAATCCTGAAGAAACGAGATTCCTATATGTCCGGAGCTCAGGTAGTCATCCATGTCTTTTGGCGCCTCCCTCATCGATGGATCGTAAAAGACAACGGTGTTCATGGTAAAGAGGGATTTTTGCATGATATCGGCTGATTCCGGACTAAATCCGGCAATAGCCAGGGTGCATTTCTTTTCACGAAGCAGTTCAACAGTAGGTATTTCAGGCGAAATAACTTTAAGACTAAAACGTTTCAGTTTCCCTTTAACCTGTTCATAAAAACGGGGCATAAGCAAACTGGACTGGAAATCGTTGGCGGCGATAACCAAATCTATTTCACTATCAACTGGTGAAAAGAAAGACGTTTGAACAAGCCCTTTCATCTCACCAAGAATCCTCTCTACCTTTTCAGCCATCTGCCCCGCATAGGTCGTCGGGGTTATGGTTCTTCCTGCCCTGATGAAAAGAGGATCTCCCACTATCTCACGTAGTTTTTCCACCGTATGACTCACAGCAGATTGCGTAATACCGAGTTTATCCGCTGCACCTGTAATAGTTCCAACTTCCATTACGGTGAGGAATACCCTGAGACTTTTTCCATCAAGAGACAACCAATCGATTTTATTCATATGTAACATGAGAACACATCTATTGTTTCGATGCAACAAAGTTAGCATAATTGGATCATACAAACTGGCATTCACATCTGCAGCTGTTGATCCTTTTACCTGAAAGAGACTGAAATGAAAAAAACGAATTGCTACCGCATTACGATTGAAGAGATGAATTCTGAAAGTGGTGACAGCCCCAGAACCATGCAGGTTGAAGTGCAGGATCGGGAAAATATGTTTGCCATTGTCGAAACTTTAAAAAAAGGAAGTGGACTGGGCGAACAACTTGCGACGCAGGTCGGCATAGCCCTACGGCTTTTGGGACCAGTCATGATGCAGAACAGGACTCATCCACTGTTTGCTGATTTCATGCCGCATTTCAAAGATTTTATGGTGAACCTGAAAAAGACCATAAAGAACAGCTGACCTGTACCTCTCAGCTATGAATCGCTACATATTCGATAATCAGTTGTTTTTTTTAAGATTAAGCCTGCCACGCAAACGTAAACAATTTCATATGTACTCATACACGTTCATCTTATGAGGTAAAAAATAAAAAACCCGTCCATCGATATGTAGATAATTTCAAATTAGTTTTTTTGAAAGGCATCACCTTTCAGCAGTAACAATTATAACATGATTTAAAGGAGATATAACAATGAATGCGCAACAATATGCCTTATACGCCCGAGCCCTCAATGTACTAACCATCTGTTCCATTATGCTTCTCTCCACTTTAAACGGGGTTGCAACAGCTGCCGGGAGCACATTTAATGCAGAAGCTGTGAAAGCCAAATATAGCATAAGAGACTATGTGTACCAGCCCTTACCTGAGCGTGGGTATAACTATTTCAAAATCGCAGACAATGCCTATTTCGTCCATGACGAATTTGAGAATATGGTCTTTTTTGTTACCGAAGAGGGTGTTGTCGTTTACGATGCAAAGCCGGATGTAACGCCATATCTGCTTAAGGTTGTGAAAGAAGTTACCGACAAACCGATCACCCATGTAATCTACTCGCACCATCATCGCGACCATGCTGAAGGAATGCATCTTTTTCCAAAATCAGCGATAAAAATCTCCAACAATGAAACTGCTCGATTTTTGGAAAGAGCACATGATCCAAAACGCCCCATGCCGGATATCGTCTGGGAAGGCAGTTATGTGCTGGAGACTGGCGGTCTGCGACTTGAATTGAAAGATCTGAAAGAAAACTGGCATTCGCAGTCGGACACTCTCGCGTATGCGCCTCAGCAGAAAATATTACTTGCTATTGACACCTTCCATGCCGACGCTGCTCCCTGGATCCATTTTGGAGAATCGAGTAACCCGATGTTTGCGTTTCAACTGCCGCAAATATTGCTCGATAGCTATGATTTCGAGTTCATAGTTACTGGTCATGAACGGATTGTGGCAACCCGTCCTCACCTAGAACAGTATAAGGAACTTGTTGAGGACATGAAAAGAATCGTCTTTGAAGTTGTACAGTCTGAACCATTTCAAACTCTTGCCAAAGAAACAGCCTCACGCTATTCCGATGGTGCCGAACACTGGGTTTACAAAGAAAATATCATTAATGCATCGAAGATGTGCACTGCTACGTTCATCGAACGCTGGGCCGGTAAAGTCCGTAACGTCAATTTGAATATGGAAGAAAATTTCCAGATGATGTTCATGCAACTGGCGATTCTGAATCCATAATGAAGGCCGGTCTTTCAGGCAAGTAAGCAGGTAACAGATATTCAATATTCAATGAAAAGCATGCTGGTGAATTGCGATTCTCCGACATGCCTTTCATTATTGAACGTAATTATGTGGAGAAAGGTATGACTCAGACTCATCCAATCATTAAAGACCTTAATCGCCGTTATACCACCAAAAGATATGACGCGAACAAGCGAATTTCAGCAGAAGATATAGCTGTAATCAAAGAAGCACTGCGCCTTTCGGCCTCTTCTGTCAATTCTCAACCATGGAAGTTCATCATTATTGAAAGTGATAAGGCCAAAGAACGTTTACACAATACATTTGTCAATAAATTCCAGATGAATCAAAAGCATGCACACGAGGCATCTCATATCATTTTGTTCGCCTACAATCCACGCTTTACAGTGGAGCAGTATAAAAAGTCTGTGGATGCTGAAGTAAGCTCAGGCCACCTGCCTGCGGAAAAGTATGACGAGATGATAGGTAAAGGTGCATTCTTTATAGAAACAAATGCTGATGACAAGGGTATTAACGCTCACTGGACCAAGGCTCAGACCTACCTGGCTTTAGGCAACACTCTACATACTGTTGCACGCCTGGGTATTGACTCCACACCAATGGAAGGTGTTGATTCTGAGCTGATTAGCGAAATTTTTAACGAAGAGTTGGGTGGCTTCATCTGCGAAGTGGCTTTGGCGCTAGGGTACCATCTGGAAAATGAGGATTATAACAATGGCTTACCTAAAGCACGGCTGGCACTGGGAGATGTGGTTACTGTCCTTTAAGGACTTTTGACCATTACCTGTTAATCACCTAAGGACTTGAAAAATGAAAAAGTTAGCCACATATTTTTTCCTCATGCTTTCAATAGTAATCACAGGAAACGTTTCAGCAAATGGTTTAACACCTGAACAAAAAGCACGTATAGCAGACTTTTTATCTATGGACCTATACGTATATGAAACAACTCTTGTCGGTACACCTGAAGAGTTTCAAAATACTGTAAGTGATCACTTAGACTATCAGGTGAAGCTTGAAAATAAAGGTATCATGTTTGGGGCCGGCCCTATAACTGAAGAAGGTTATACTGATCATCCGACATCCGGTCTTATCATTATTCGAGCCAACTCTTTTGAAGAAGCCAAAGCTATTGCAGACGCTGATCCTTTTCACGCCAGAGGTGTAAGAACCTACAAGCTACGTAAATGGACGCTCAATGAAGGAAGTTTTAGTTTTACCGTCAATGTCTCTGATCAGACTGTTGATATAAAATAACAGTTTCTGTATTGCTACAGAAGATTCAGCAAGACACGAAATTTCGAATACTCATTGATGTAACCCCAATACAATACGGAACAGTTGAAAGAGCACTTTCAAATAAGCCTCCTGTTACATCA
>JBFHGS010000337.1:0-4457 GCA_041582995.1 Desulfopila sp.
ACCGGGAGCTGCTGGTGCTTGTGACGCGGCAACTTCTTCAGCTTCCGTGATCGCTACAGACATACTGCGGGCAGCATCAAGCCATGGATCTGTTGGCGCGACTGCTGCGATATTCGGTGGATCGTTAAAGAAATTTCTGCCAGAGACAGAATCTAACCCGGCACCTGCACTATGTTGGGTATTTACCTGTACCGTTATCTCGTATGCAAGCCTGTCCAGGTCGTCTTTAAGATCAGGGATGAAACTGTCTCTTAAGTATAAAAGTCCCTCGAACTCACCACCGATATTTCTGCTGCTTAGGGTACGACTGACTCCACCGGCATTCAGCTGAATATCGAGTTGGGAGCCGGTGGTGACCGCAGAAAGGCTCATTGCTGAATTTGCCTGTACGAGTGGCAGGCCACCGGGAAGCTGAACTGTCATCATGCCTTTTGAGTCGTAATAGGATTGAGCACCGAGTGATTCAGCAAGATCCTGGGCCAGTGATTCACGTCTGTCCCGGGCAGAATTCGCGCTTTGGCCGTGGAGTTCAATGGTTTGAATACGTTCGTTAAGATCAGCGATTTCAGTGATTTTTGAGTTTACTTCATCAACTTTGGATGTGAGGGTATCGTTTATGTTCTCCTGAACGGTATTCAGCTCATTAAGGGTGTTATTAAAATTCGTGGAGAGCACTTCTCCTCGCTGGATCACGATATCGCGCAGTACAAGATCACTCGGATTTGCCGATAATTCCTGCCAGGAGTCGAAAAAATTATCTACATCAGTTGCAAGATTGTCGTCTGTAATGGTCAGTATACGTTCAAGTTCAGACAGTGGACGTGACTGGGAGCTCTGGTAGCCGTAATCTGCCGATTTTGTGACAAGCTGGTTTTGAATAAAGACATCATGGTCACGTTGTACATCAGTAACCTTGACACCTTGCCCGACGAAAAAATCACCAAAATTCATCGAAGGGTAAGGAGTCAGTGTAGTGTACTGACGTGAGTATCCTTCGGTGTTTACGTTGGAGATATTATTACCGACAACTTCAATAGACTTCTGATTGGTTTCAAGAGAAGTACGTGCGGCATTGAGGGCGTTGAAGAGACCAGCCATGGTTTACACCTTACCGGAGAGTAGTCTGCCATTAACCTGAGAAGAAACAACACCAGCAGCTGATGAGTACGTGGACGTCACTGTGCGCCGGCCAAAAAATTCCATCGTTTCACGAATCCAGCCAAGAGCTGATTTAAAGAGGTATGCATTACGCCTGTTTTCGTGGCGTATTCTAGCTGCAATTGGTCTGTCCGCTTCAGCGATATTCTGTACATGTGCCAAGACCTGAATGAGTTGTTCCTTCTCGCCCATTGCTGCGATCATGCCATCGGTATCGAGTCTTTTGGCATATTCGCGTTCTTCTAAAATAATGTCCAAAAGACGGACAAGATACTCATGTGTGGTGTCGGCATTCATTGTCTTATTTTCCCTGAGTCAGGAACTCGACCAGTGATGATGCAACCTTTTCGAGATCCGGTTTATATGAACCGTCAGCGATTTGTGCCTTGAGTTCGGCAATTCTGTTAGCTCGCTCTGAACTTGCAGCCTGCTTTGCTGATTGCACTTTATTCACATCCTGCAGAATATTTGAGAACTCTACTTTGTCCGCCGTGGTGCCTTCTGTCTTCTTATCGGTTGCCGCCTGCGTCTTCTTAAGGCTGCCTATCTGATTCGGTCCGCTAATTCCAAAAAATTCAACGCTCATGATGTCACCTGATTGTGTTGTGCCTGTTATTATTTACTTTCAGCGACCCAGGCATCGAGTTTTTCAATGACTGCATCGTAGGTGCTGTAGGAAATGTCCGGTAGCGACCCGCCGAACGCCTCAAGTGCTTCGTTGAATCCCTGTTCCACACCTGCCTTAATTGCATCAATTCTGGCAGGATCGCCGCCAGCAATGCCAATGGCGAAATCTACAATACGATCGGAAGTTTGTTCAACCCCAAAATACCCGTCATCTGCAATGAGTTCAGCAGCTTCTTCCTGGGTGAGTTCTTCAAGGTTTATTTCCTTAATTTCTGTTTCGGCAGTTCCGGTAGAAATATTCAGGGCTATTCCCTGTTCTTTTAAAATATTTATGACCAGGCCACGTAAAAGATCAAAACCGTCATTCTGGTTACCCTTAAGAGTCATGGCACTGTCATACGTGGTTACTGATTCGGTACTGTATGAAAGAGACACCTGGTCAGCTGACTGAGTTTTTCCAACCGATCTGGCGATGTTCTGGCGATGTTCTGCTGCCACTTGCTGGCCGTGATTCTGTTTGGATACCTGGGGTTTAGGTCCGGACTGAAATCCTGTTTTTTCTAGCATTGCCGTGCCTCCATGGCTTGACTTCTGCATCCGTGCATAAAGTACGGGAGATTGAAAATATCTCCGCTTATTACTCTTATCGGCAGGAGAGTTCCGGAACTTTAGAAAAAAAAGTGAAGATAATGAGTGTTAGGGCGCAGGTGTACTGCAGAAGTAATTGTGAGGTGTCGGGAGCGAGGCGCGAGGTGTAAAAAACATAAAGCGCTTCATAATCAGTTGTGTCAGTAATTATACTTTCTGATTACCCTGAATAACAGCTTGAACAGGTGAGAAATCAGGAGAATAAAAACATAATTTCAAGTGATTAACGATTGTCGATTCCAGGTCGTGCGTATTAATGTTTATGCGGAATTAAAGAACAGCGGACAACTGAACAGTTCGCTGGTCGATGTCTTATTCTTCGTCCGTATATTTTTTGTTTTCGATAAGTTCAGCCATCTGTTTGTACATCGCCTCACCAACGCCAATACCGTTGCCATTGGCTGTTTGTTTGGCCATTTCCATGTCAAACATTTCCTGATACATATCTGTCGCCATCGATTTTTCAAAAAGACCGCCTTCAGGCACCGCTTTGCGCATGGCCTTGTACATTTCCATGACAAAGAGGGTTTCGAACTCGCGACTCGATTCTCTGAGGCTTTCCAGGTCTTTCTCCTTTCTGGATGCCGGTGAAGTTGCGGTCAGTGAATGACTGAAAACAGTTCGGGGATCTATTGTATTATTCATATTCTTTTAGAGGACAATAAGTTCGCCATGCATAGAGCCGGAGGCTTTGATCGCCTGAAAAATAGCGATAAGGTCACGTGGAGTTGCGCCGATTGCGTTGAGTGCTGAAGCTATTTCACCGATGGTGACACCTTTTTTCATATCGATAACAACCAGTTGTCCCTCTTCCTCTGCGATCGAAATATTAGTATTCGGCGCAATTACGGTGTTACCTGCAGCAAGTGGATTAGGCTGAATGACATCGGCCTCTTCTTTTATAACAAGGCTTAGGTTTCCATGACTTACAGCGACTGTTGAGAGTCTGACATCTTTACCCATGACAATGGTTCCGGTCCGTTCATTCACAACAACACGAGCGTTGGAGTCTGCATCAACATCAAGATTTTCAAGGGATGAGATGAATTCAACGGTGGAATTCTGAAACGGCTTGGGAATATTAACCTTTACAGTGCCAGAATCCAGAGGGCGAGCTGTTTCCGGGCCGAACTGGGAATTGATTGTTTCAGCCATGTTTGCAGCTGTAGTAAAATCAGCATTGCTCAACTGGTAGTGAAGGGTTCCGTCCTGACCTAGCGGTACAGGAACAATGCCTTCGACGATTGCACCACTTGGAATATTACCGGCTGTCGGGTGATTTTTCTGGGCCTGGGCCGCTTTGCCGCCATATGAAAAAGCACCGATGGCAAGTGGCCCTTGAGCTACGGCATAGACTTTATTATCGGCACCGAGCAGGGGAGTCATGAGCAGCGTTCCGCCCGCGAGACTACTGGCATCACCAATTGAGGAAATATGCACATCAATAGTTGATCCGGGGCGAGCGAATGGAGGAAGCTGAGCTGTAACCATTACAGCTGCAATATTCTTAACCTTGATATCACTCATATCCTCAGGGTCGATGGTGATGCCGTTACGAGCCACCATGTTATAGACAGCCTGCAGGGTGAAGAGTGACTTTTTCATGTCATCACCGGTACCGTTCAGACCTGTGATGAGGCCGTATCCCATGAGTTGATTGCTACGAACTCCCTGAAGTGAGGCCAGATCTTTAACCCGGGCTGCAGAGGCATCGGTTGTTGCCAACAGAACCACAAGACTGAGCACCATGAAAGCAGTCAGCCCGAAGTGCATTGGTCTGGTTACAGTGGCTGTTCGGTATGAAGATATCATTACAGTTCTCATGTTAAAATGGCCAGACATTGTCAAGAGTACGCATGAGCCAGCCGGGTTGCTGTTTGTCAGCAATGGAACCTTGTCCCGTATAGCTGATACGTGCATTCAGAATTTTTGTTGAAGGAATAGTATTAGCCGCAGTGATATCAATAGGTCTGATAATGCCGGTAAGGTAGATTATCTGTACTTCGTTGTTTACCATAACCTCT
>JBFHGS010000338.1:0-4450 GCA_041582995.1 Desulfopila sp.
GAGTTCTTCACGAGCATTCCAGATATAACCGACCTCATTAAGGTCTTTAGCAGTAGTTAAAAAGTTTGCTATTCGAATTTGATCACCAGTTGTTAGCCAGTTGTCGGTCGGGCTGACTGTAAATGATACTGTTCCTGAATTAGCTAGAGTTATATTACTGTTACTGGTTCCACGGCCAATATTGGTTTGTAGGTTTTCTACCTGCCAACTAGAGTATTGATCACCCTCAGTCCCCTTCATGTTATAGGTTGTGAGGCGTGCCCTGGAACAACCAGAGAAATCACCTTGAGTTGTAGTGATAGACGTAACTGTAGGTGAGGTATCATTTAATTGAATACCGCCCTGAGATATAAATCCTGTAGCGCCAACGGGATCAAGACAAAAAACATCCCAATCTTCAAACCGTTGCCCTGAAGGGCCTTCAATATTTTTTGTTTTAAGCGTTAAACTATCACCAATAGATATCCAGGAACCTGATGGGGAGAGTGTAAAGCTGATAACGTTGTCTGTGCCGGAGGTGAGAGAAATCGTATCATTGCTGTATCCCTGACCAGGTCCGGAGGAGACGTTGATCGCCCATGAGCTGAAACTTAAGTTAGCCGGGCCGGTCCAGTCTCCATTTGAAATGGTTGCTTCTACCTCACCAGTATCAGGATTGTAGGCGGTTACCTGGCCTTGCACTTCATATGGGGTTATTGTCAGCGTGTTTCCTGAAAGGCTTGACATACCTTCCATTCCATTAGGCTTCAGGGTTACGGCTCCGTTTGTATATGCTGAAACTACGCCTTGCATGCTGAGTGCCGTGAATTCATCGGGATCATTGCTTTGATACACACGCATTCGTGTGTGTCCCTCAAGTTCGTCGAAATATGTTTCAACGACCTCGTCTACGCAGTAATTATCCAGAATTCCATTTGGAACACAGCTACCCGTGACGGGAGCACATGTGCCGTCTGCGTTAATGCCTTTGTCTGCTGGCGGGGTGCAATCTTGCCGTGAGTATCCGTAAGAGTCCAGCCACAAGGCCTGCAGGGTTCCTAGCCATGAAGCCTCTTTCGTGTCATCTTTTCTTCTAGGTTCGTAATATGCCTGATAGAGCGCACCTTCGCCTCGAACATTATTTGACACAACTGCTGCTGCAGTTCCTGAAGAGGTTCTGTCCAGAATAGCATTCAGCACCCTGTTCAGAGAATCTTCAAGTTCCTTGGGGTTTGTTGCGTAGAAATAATTATCAGGTATTCCGTCTGGGCCTGACGCTCCGGTAGAATTTATTTTGCTATCCCATTCTTCTCGCAGGTCGGGTAGCTTGTTGTTGTTTGAATCTATAAAGCCCCCATATTTTGAGGCGTACCAGAGAGGGTCTTTCAGAAGGTTTGTCGTTGATGTGCCAATGGTATAGGTCTTGGTAGATGCTGGATCGTTCGCAGCACAACCATTATTATCACTACAATCGGGGCTGCCTGAATCTACAGCAACGATCTCAGTGTGTTTGAACTGTTCAATCCCAGAGTGGACATGAAAACCATCGTCTGTCGTACCTTCGACCACATAGCCAAAACCTAATTTGTACGGTGTCGATTCTGCATGAACCTGGGTGGTTATGGATAAAGTTTGAGAATTTTTATTGAGATTGTAGGTAAGAGTCCCCCACATATCCTGATCAAAATCGCCACCTTGTTCACTGTCTTCCCAATTGATATAGAATGTTCCTGTTGCAATTTTTCCGGTTGTATCTATAGATTGAGAAACAATTTTAAAGTCGACAAGAGCACAGTTGGCCTGCGGATCAAAAGAAGTATTGCGACAGGCTGGTAATATAGTGGCAATGGGACTTCCTGTCACATTTTCCGGATCTGGGATTGAAATCGCAGGTGCACCAGAAGCAAGCGCAACGGAATAGGTGTCAACAGTTTGAATGCCTTCCATGCTTCGATTGCCGGTTGCATTCTCTGGTCGGATATCTTCGACATGAGAGTAGTAGGCAAGTCCGGCTATTCTATACGATCCGCTCAGTCTTGGCGCTTCGGGACATATTCCGCCTGCTTTACCAAGATTGTTGATGGTTTTAGATGTACATAACTGATTGTCGGTCCCTGAATTGATATCCACTTCACCGACGTAATAGGATTTACCGTGAATACCTTCGGCAATGCCGACGGAGTCTGTCATGGCGCTTGAGGTTTTATCGCCTGGCAGTTTTGCATCATCCCAAATCGTTGGTGGTCCGTAATTCACATTGTCTAATTCATCACTGTCATACGAAACTGTACTGGCATTCAGATTAATAACGAACAAATCGGCGCAATAGCTATCATCATCTAATGGATCGGTAAAAGACTGTGGTACAGGCAGGCCAGGTATAATGTTTGAAGAGTTATCTCTGTAGGCGCCGATAACTCCACCGCCGGCAAGGTAATTAATAGATTGATAATATATTTCAGAAAAAGGATTTCCCCAGTTGCGGCAACGATTGGGGGCGGTAACATCAGAAAAGTTTGAAAGTCCCCAGTCGCAGTTATCTCCCTGATTGTCTCCGTACGTTCCCTCATCGCCATCATAACCAATTATACGATAAAGACTCCATGCATTTATAAGACCTTCAGCGGAGTTATTGGCTGAAGGTCCGCCTGCATATTGGGCAACCTTGGGAAATATGCCATTTGTGGAAGCATTAACTTCGTCTGTCATGGTGCCACTGTTTCTAATGAGCACTCCACCAGATGCATGATTGTTGTATGATCCAGAAACCATACCAAAATACATGCTTTCGTCGTCACCATATTTTTGTAATAAACCGATCGGTTTGTATACATCGTCTGCGGTGTTTTTCTGGAGGTCTGCGCCAGGGTATGCTTTGCATTTTTCTGTGTTGATCAGACCGTCAACACAGACCTGTACTCTCGCCGTGTAATTACCTTCTCCAAGTCTTTTATCCCAATTAGGGCTACTCGAATAAGCGTAAATTAATGACTGTGCCGAGTCGTTGGAGTTGTTGGCACCATGGCTATCTATGGTGCTATTATTCCAGGTGCATTGCCAGCGTTCATTGCTGGCCCAAAGTGAATAATTTCCTTTAACAACTTTTATGAGTGGAGGGGCATTATAGTCCTCAGAGTACTTATTATTGTATAATGACATGTCTACATCAGTCGTATTGGCCAATGTGATTCCGACTTTTTTCCAGTCAATATTGCCAGCGCCGTCTTTGCAGCTATCAGTGTTTCCGGCATCGCAATGATAGTTGCTTCTAGTGAAAGGGGTAAGTTGTGGGATATCTGCACCGGAATAGTATTTGGCCCAGCTATGCGCATCATGGGGAAGGTAGGAGCGTTCAAGTACTGTCACAGCAGGCGTAACCGTGTTATCTGCAGCTACAACACGGTCTGTATCAACTCTGCGATGCCCACCAAATAATACTTTGCGTATTGAGTCTATACGGGACATTGAAACCCAGTTGAGAAAATTACCGCTCCACTGTCCGGACACACCGGTAGGGTTGCAATATTTGTCAGATGTTATGTTTGCCGGTTCGAACCTGAGGTCGCTTGTGTCGTAGGTATAGCATTTGTATGAGTCAAAATAGCCGTAATAATCGATAGAATGTTTGTAGGTTGTCTCTGGAGTGCCATCTCCATCAAGATCAGAATAATCGTCATAGGCTTTAAAATAGAGTTGATGATCATTTGAGGCATTTATGAGAACTCTGGGAGTTACACCATCTTCTACGATATTGATCGGCATTTTGCTAAAATCAGACATGTTATGATTCTGGCTGGCTTCCACTGTAGAGAGAGGTGAAAGAACACCACATATCAGGAAGGATGATAGAAACGAGAAGATGACAGGGCGGTAACATAGATTTGAGTTATACTTCATCCTAAACTCCCTTAATACTTGCAGTCAGACTTGACGGCGTTAGAAATAATGAAATTATCAAGTCGCCAGCGAACCATTAATCGTGATTTACTGTTATCTGCCCCATGGTGTTGTGCAGCAACTGAATATAATCTGGCAGTACCACTAGGAGCACCAGCTCCAAGTAATTCATACCCGGAATCCATTTGCCGGGGTGACCCCTCTATTGGTACTGATTCAGAGGTGTTGAGGAAATTAGTGTGCGGAGCAGTGTCAGATAAGGTTGCGTCAGGGTAATATGCAAACGATCTATTCGTGTCGGAAATATTTGCAAAGGGATCTGCAGTGAGCATTTCTGAAAAAATCAGGTCTTTAATGAGAATTGTTCCTTTCAGTGTTGCTATGTCATTTCCGTCTATTGTGCCTGTTTTTTCAAATCCACCAGAAGTTGTAGTGCAGATCGAGTTATTGAAAAGCAGATGTTGTGCAAGTTCTGTCCCTCCATCCGCTTGATAGAATGTTTGTTTGTGGACCTTGTCATTGCCTGAGACCATAAGTTCTGTAATGGTACTTCGGGTGGCCATTATTCCTATAA
>JBFHGS010000339.1:0-4435 GCA_041582995.1 Desulfopila sp.
AAATGTACACCACTCACAGAGATAGCGGCTCAGTTCTGACTGTCATGACCACACTTTTAGAGAACCCGACCAATTATGGCAGAATCCTATCTGACGATGGTGACCGTGTAATCGGGATTGTAGAAGAAAAAGATGCTACTCCTGAACAAAAAGCTCTCCACGAGATCAACGCTGGAATTTATTGTGCCGACCGAACTTTTCTGTTTGAAGCACTAAAGCAGGTTCGTAACGACAATAGTCAGGGCGAAATATATTTAACTGATATCGTTTCTATTGCCGTTAAATCCGGAAAATATGTTGAAAAATATCTGACTCCATACTCACATGATGTACTGGGAGTCAACTCTCGGGTAGAACTTTCTGAAGCTCATAGTGAACTGCAGCGTCGCCGCAATCGTGAAATTATGCTACAAGGTATTACCATCGAAGCAACAGAATCTGTGAGCGTGTCACCTTTTTCAACTATTGGCAAAGATACTCTTCTTTTGTCTGGGGTTCATATAAACGGGACATCTGTTGTTGGAGAGAGCTGTATTCTCAATCCCGGTGTGATTATTACTGATTGTTCGCTTGGTGACAATGTTACAATCGGAGCTTACTCTGTTCTTACTGGTCTTATCATTCCAGCAAATACCTGCCTTGCACCCTTTAGTACAACCCTCTGACCCAGGCCCCATCCGAGTTGTATATTTAGTCTATTGGCAGATGTTGCCAATAGATGTGCCATACGATGTTTCAGACGTTTATGTAGCGTCTTGTCTGGACCCATGCCTGTATCTTTGGTAGCATGTGACCGATTACATAAGCATTAATTATATCTTACAACAATGACAAGATATCCTATTATTACCCAACAGATCTCTCTTCGTTGGATTATTACTTCGTTGGATAATTACTTGAATTATCACATTTTACTAGATTTTGGTCGTTGATGTTCAAAGTGTCATACTGCTGTACTGCTCCAGTTTCTTGATGAATGCTGTAGACTTTTCAGAGAAGCCATTGCTGCCGTTGAGATATACCGGAAAAAATAGTGCCATTATTCGGCTTTGCATCTCACCAAGGGAATTAGCGACACGACTACTGCCTTGACACACCTAAACGTCTATGCGAAGCTGGAGTGCAAGAGAGTGGTTAAACCACATTCGTTTTTCTAGCCGATGCGCGAGTTGAAGAGCTGACACTCTGTTATCAGCCCGCAGTTCTGCGCGCCAATTATTTATAGACCGAGTTTACTGTTTCTTTACCACGACTCAGGCATACAGTGATTTATATACATTTGGCTTTCCGTCGAATATCGTTCCGAACCACGTGGTTACAGTATTCCTGAAAAAGGTTATGAACAGTATAGCTCTGGTGATCACTTTTCACTTAAAGAAGTCTCCGAAGTGATGAACAACATACATTTCAATCTGATTTGCAAAGATAAGGCTTCAATTTTCAGGTTCATAAGGCACGAGACCCCTACTACTATTATAGTTAGTACTTCAATCCATTCTTTATATATGCTTACTTATTACAATATTACACACTAACCGGAGTCTATCATGAGCGATCTTAAGAAAATGTACAGTACCATCCTCGGGGATCAGTTCCCTATGGATATGACAATCACCTTTGGTGATCAGAAACTCGTATACCGTAAACGAACGTGGAAAATTACTAGTGAAGGCGGAACCGTCGATGAACGCGGCATTAGGTATGGCGAGAATCCAGACCAGGAAGCGGCTCTCTACGAACTGGTGAATGGAAATCTCACTCTCGGTGACTGTCAGTATATCGAACCCGGCAATGGTCTAGTTTCTGCCATCGATGTTGAGGATATGCTCCAGGTAGGTAAGCACCCCGGTAAAATCAACTTAACCGACATAGATAATGGTCTTAATATTCTGAAGTACCTGATGGATAAACCTTCCGCTGTTATTTTAAAGCATAATAACCCATGTGGTGCAGCATATGGTACCAGCCTTGCGGACGCTTTCAATCGTGCGAACCGAGCTGATAGAATTGCCGCTTTCGGTGGTGCTGTCGTCATGAGCAGACCATGCGATATTGATACGGCAGAACTGCTGGCCAACAATTACCTTGAAGTTGTTTGTGCACCAGAATTTGAGGATGGTTCTCTCGACATTCTCAAAAAAGCAAAGAACCTGCGCATCATCAAAATGAATCGCATAGACAAACTGGCAGAATTTGAAAAATACAGATTTGTCGATTTTAAAAGCCTGATCGATGGCGGTATTATTGCCCAGCAGTCAGCAGTGAACTCCATTCGGTCAATAGCTGATCTGAAACCTGCTGTGACAACCTGGAAAGGTACTGAATACAAATGTGACCGTCAGCCTACACAGCCTGAGATTGATGATATGATTTTCGGTTGGGCTGTTGAGCACGGTGTAACTTCCAACTCTGTTCTCTATGTTAAAGACGGTTGCACTGTAGGTATTGGTACCGGCGAACAGGATCGCGTAGGGGTAGCTGAAATCGCCGTACATAAGGCGTATATTAAGTATGCAGACATTCTCTGCTTTGACAAATTTGGCATTCCCTATTCAGATCTTGCACTTGCCATTAGCAAGGGTGAACGGAAACTCGAAGAAAAAGAAGATATTGATGCTCAGGTTAAAGCTGACCGTGCCGGTCTGCCGGGTTGCACCATGATTTCTGATGCATTCTTCCCATTTAGAGATGGTGCTGATGTTGGCATCAAGGAAGGAATCACTGCTATACTACAAGCAGGCGGTTCAATGCGTGACTTCGAAACAGTTGAAGCTTGTAATGAGGCAGATCCTAAGGTTGCTATGATGTTTACCGGGCAGAGATCGTTTAAACATTAACCATTAGAATTATTCTATAGCAATGTTTTAATAATATTATATCAACTGCTCTATGCAAATAGAGCAGTTGTCCTTGATTGCACTTTGCAACAGGAAAGAGAAGACCAGATCTACAATTTTGTAACTTGAGTGACTATTTTCTAAAAATCACTAAATATCAGATGATTACCTGATAAAATATTGTTTTTTTCCCTAACTCAGTTTATATATCTAACTGAGAGTATGAGTTAGCACATCAATATAAAAGTGATTTTTACTCACCATGGAGAAAATATGAAAATAGCACTCGGACTATGCGTATCCTGTACATTGCTCTTTTTTACCGTAGGTCATACATCAGCTACATCCCTCTCTACATCTGTCGTTAATGGTACTACAGTAACAGTAGACAACATGGCATCATGGGCAACAACCGGCAACACCATGGATGGTCTGTCCGTTACTGTCAATCTTGTAGATAGTTCTGGTAGTTCATCCAGTGAAACTCTTTATTGGGCAGATGACACAGGGGTCGTAAGCTCCGCCTATGGTTGGTCACTAACGTTGAGCGATTATGAAGAAAACACTTGGTTCGATGACGTTTATTGGTCGTTAACCAACAGTGGTAATTATTCAATCACCAGCATAGTTCTTGATGGCATTTTTGGTGATACTGTCTTCGACATAGTTTTTTCTCCAGAAACAACTCCAGATTCAAAGCTTGGTCGTTCAATTGAATATATTGACGATGATACTAGCGACTTATCTGTTTCTGCTGTGTATAGTAATGTCGTTGCAATTGATGGTTCTAGCGCACTTGATGACTTATATAGTACATTAACCCTTTATTTCTCCCATGAAGATGGCTCATATTTCGGTGATGAAACTTTTACATTTTTCTTAGATACGGATAATGTTAATGAGAGCGAAGTACCCGAACCAGCAACTATCCTCTTATTTGGTGCTGGTTTAGCTGGCATAGCAGGAACCCGAAGAAAAAAGATGAAATAGCTTAGGTGCTTTATATAATTTAAAAAAGGGAAGAGTGAGATTAACAATCATACTCTTCCCTTTTTTTATGTGCCTCATTAACCCTATCTTTTAGTTAACATGTTTCATAGATGTCCCAAATTCAAAGAAAGCATGCCTAGAAATGAAAACTTAAAAACAGGAAGAATCAAATTCAGTTTATTGGTAATGGTACAGTGAAAACTACAGTCGTAGTTCCTTCACTCAATCTCAGTATTGTAACCGACTCAAATTGAAGGGAAGTCTGGTCATGACAAAAATAGCTACAGACTAAACTATATCAAAGAAGACTTCAAAAGACACTTGAAGCATGGATCATTTATTATGGTTTCTAGACGTTTCATATGGATTATACTTTCGAATTTACATGAAAAGTCAGAATATTCTCCCAAAACGATTCTCTGCCCGGTTGAAATGCTTACTACTCGTTGCATACGATTTCTGGCGAAGATACATACCCAACCACGTTTGACGCACGGGTATGCTTCTGATTCTCTAAGCCAACTTTGAATAATCTCTTGCTCTGTGGTCAAATTTCATCAGTAATGCTCCACCATATAGTCCACTTCAATTTTTGACTATCAAGTCAT
>JBFHGS010000340.1:0-4434 GCA_041582995.1 Desulfopila sp.
ACTGAAAAAATCTGCGCATCCATTAATATTGGTACCAGCCAGAAAGGCATCAACATGGATGCACTTGCCATGATGGGACACACCATCAAGGCTATTGCTGAAAAGACCAGTGACCAGAATGGTTTTGGCGCTGCCAAATTTGTTGTGTTCTGCAATCAGCCTGGCGACAACCCCTTTATGGCCGGCGCCATTCATGGCCTCGAAGAGGCGGAAGCCGTGCTGAACGTTGGCGTAAGCGGCCCTGGCGTTATCGCCCGCTCACTCGAGCGCCTGATTGAGGATCACAACGGTACCAGCCGACTGCGGCTTGATGAAATCGCAGAAGATATCAAGCAGACAACCTTTAGAGTTACCCGCTGCGGAGAACTGGTAGGCCGTCAGGTATCCAAAGCACTCGGCATTGAGTTCGGGGTCGTTGATCTTTCTCTTGCCCCTACACCCACCATAGGTGACAGTGTCGGTGAAATTTTCAAGATCCTTGGTGTCGATGCTGTTGGCGCTCCCGGCTCCACTGCTATTTTGGCAATGCTGAACGATGCAGTCAAAAAAGGCGGAATTTTCGCCAGTAAAAACGTCGGCGGCTTAAGTGGAGCCTTTATTCCAGTCATGGAAGATTCAGTATTAGCTGATGCTGTCGGCGAAGGTGCTCTCACCCTTGAGAAACTTGAGGCGATGACCTGCGTCTGTTCAGTAGGACTCGATATGATCCCGATTCCCGGCTCAATCGATGCAGACACCATCTCTGCCATCATTGCAGATGAAATGGCGCTCGGGATGATAAATCATAAAACTACAGCTGCACGACTCATTCCCGTTCCCGGCAAAGAAGCCGGAGAACATGTTAGTTTTGGCGGGCTCTTTGGCGCCAGCCCTATTCTTAAAATTAACAATATCGGTAAATCAGGACGTTTTATAAACTGGGGTGGACGAATTCCCGCACCGATTCACAGTTTTAAAAATTAACTGGTTACTCTCAGTCGCACATCCATCAGACTATAGTGTAAACGGTCGTCATTTCGATGGAAATCGAAGCATATGTAAGCTTTCCTAATTCTGCCTGCCCTCATTTCAGAGACGCAGGCAGGAAAAGGGTAAACAGACCGTTACCACAAAATTCGCAACCACCAATCAGACTGCAAGAAAACCTGAAAAAAATCTGACACTCCACAATTCCGCACTCATTTTCAAGGTACGTTTACCACCTATTGAGCATAGCCGGACCATCCTTGGTACACCTCTCGCAACAGGTTGCAGTTTGACTTTCTTTTCTCTCATGCCGTAAAATATAGCTACTAATCACAGTCTACCTGCCGCTTCTTACCGGGAAATACCGGAGTCAATTCTGATAACCGGTTCTCTCGTAAATCCAATACCGGCAGCAGCCCACTGGAGATCTGTCATGAAAAGATTCAAGAAGATCCTGCTCCCCGTCGACGGCTCAAAGAGTTCCAAAGTTGCAAAACAAAATGCAATAGCATTGGCCACCACCATGGACTCTGAAATCCTTCTTCTCTATATAACCGGCGCTATCCCGGCTATTATCACCGGCAAACCACGTGAGGAAGCAGTTAAATCGCAGCAGGAAGAAGCAGACATCGTCCTTGCTCCCTATCGCGCCTATCTTATAGAACACAAGGTTAATCACAATGAGATGGTTGTACCTTCTTATAATGCTGGCGAGGAAATCTGCAAAATTGCCCGTGAGGAAAATTGTGACCTTATAGTAATGGGATCAAGAGGATTAAGTGATATCGAAGGGGTATTTCTCGGTAGCGTGACTCACAGAGTTCTGGCTCATTGTGATATACCGGTGCTGGTTGTTCGCTGATACAAAATCGGCACGTCCCAAAAATCACCTGGCTTGCAGGTAAAGAACGCGTATCGACTTCGCATTCTTTGCTTACCAGCGAAAAACCGTGCTTGACTCAATATGGTACACCTGTAACCAACAGCCTATGTCAGGTGTAATGCGTCACAGAGTTATGTACCAGGTGAGCAGTTTTGCCTTTCATGAACACATGATTGCATGAGCATCAATATACTGCAGCAGACAAGGGTGTGCCGTGTTGATAGCTCAATGTTGCGAAAAATATACGGTTACGAATAATCTTTACGCCAGGGTTCACGCAGTTTTTTATTGTAGTCATTGAGTGCCAGATAAAAAGCACCAACGACCAGTTCTGCACAGTGATGATGGTCATCCGGCAGCGTTTCCAGATAGCCGATAATGTTCTCAGGACTAATCTCCCAGCAATCGTTTATCGATCTCCCCTCGACCAGATAAGAAACGGTATTTGCGCAGGCGAAGGTGTTCAGGCAGCCACTAATTTGAAAGGTAACCATGCGAATCTGGCCGGCACGGGCCGAAATAAAGAACTCAACCGTATCACCGCAATCACCGGTTTTGGTACCATAACCATCTGGTTTTTGCAGCACCCCATAGCGCTCGATATTCGAAGCCATATTTACAAATTTTTCAGAATATCCATCCAGCAACATCTGCACGTTCCTCCAATTGACGAGTCAACACATTTACCTGTATTTTTTTACATTACAAGCTGCCTGCGAAAATAATTTTCCTACCAGAAAGATCGCTTGTCTGCAATGAATAGAAAACATGACTGTTTTTATACTCTCTGATGACTCTATCATCCAGTGCATATTCTACATCTTTCCAAACTTTCGCCCCCCACTTGCCAATCACGTCGGGACCAACAGCCAACTGCGCACATTTTGCACAATCGCTTCTAACGGTCTCATAACCCTACCAATGCTCCATCCTTTTGACAAAACACCCTGTAAAACAAGCTTTAATTGGTATTACCTTTATTCCACTTGGCACTTTTGAATACAACACTTTTTTCTTTGTTGTGCATTTTCGACTATACGAAGCTAACGAATTATGCTAGCATATGCACCATACGGTACTACTTTGTCGCGCACTACTTTGTCGCGTGCTGCAGCGTAACATCCTACGATGTCGCAGTGTGCGGGTAGAAACCTTGTTTTAGGAAAAGAGTATACGAGCCGGGGTCGAATTTCTAGAATAGCCTGCAAATACACGACCCCTGAACGATATATGGCAAATTCAGATCAACCCGCGAGCCGAGGCACGCAGGTAGAAAGCAGTTACGGAAATTACACTAACGGGAATGAAACGATGAACGAAGCTTTGATTCTGGAAAAGTTAGACAACCTCTCAAGCGAAATACAGTCGCTGAAATCAGAAGTACAAACTCTGAAAGAAGCGAAGCATGCACCGGCCACTTCCGCACAATCAGCCCAGTCTGCTACTTCAATGCTTGCCGCTTTCGAGGGGAAATACAACGAGAAAGATCTCAATCTGCTTATTGAGAACCTGCTCGTCGGCGTAAACGATATAAACTCTATGCTGTTCAAAGCCAGAGCATGTAACGAGCTGGCGCGCGACATCGAGCCTATAGCCCACCAGGTTTACCCTGAGGTAATTAAATTCTGTGCAGAACTCGAAGGTCAGCTCACCGTTGATGACGTAGTTGCACTGCTGAGAAACCTGATCACAGCCGTACCAGCGCTCAATACGAGTGTGAATTATCTGAAAGCAGGTATTGAACTCACAGACGACCTTATGCCTGTCGCCCAGATTCTCTACCCGAAAGTTATCAGTTTCTTAAATGAAGTTCAGCTGGCACTGGACAAGTCCAGCGGTCTTGTAAAGGTTGCCGGTACAGCAGCAACGAGTGCAATGAACTTCACCCTGACGGATTCTCAGGCCGATGAAATCAGCAAAGTCATTGCAGGTCTTGACTTTAATAATATTAAGCCTGTCTCTCCAGTCGGTCTCGTAAAACAGTTGATGGATGCAGATGTTCAGAAATCCCTTGGAGCCGTATTCATGGTGCTTCAGGCGATGGGTGCCTGCGTTCAGGCTATCCAGACCAAATAACACGTAGTCAACGAGCGCAAAGTTAATATATTTATAGAACGGGTCGGCGGTAACAGCCCCTGTTCGAAACCTGCCTAAAGGAGGCGATCAACATCATGAAGAAGCTAGTCATTCTCGGTGCCGGTTGCGGTGGTACCATGATGGCGAACAAAATGAGGAAGCACCTGGGTGATGACTGGTCAGTTACCATCATCGACAGGAACAATACCCACGATTATCAACCGGGTTACCTCTTTGTTCCGTTCGACATCAATAAGCCAAAAGATATCAGAAGAACCAAGAAAGAGTTTATGAATCCCGGAATTGACTTTGTCATGTCCGAGATCACCAACGTTGATTGGAACAAGCAGGAAGTTACCACAGCAACAGAAGGTAAGTTCTCCTACGATATCCTGATCATGTCCACCGGTTGCGACATCAGACCGAATGAAATTGAAGGTCTTCAGGAAGGCTGGGGTAACGACATCCACGGTTTCTACCGCTATGATGACTGTATCGCGCTGGGCAAA
>JBFHGS010000341.1:0-4405 GCA_041582995.1 Desulfopila sp.
ATTGATCCATAAAAAATCCTCCTTTCTCGATTAAATTGGAAAGAGCATTCTTTATTATGGGGAGTGATTTGAGAATATACACTCAATAAATGGTGTTTCGGCGACCTTTCTCCACATTATTCCTGACTCTACATAATGACGTTTATGGGGAGCTCCCCATAAGCGCCACACCTTCGCAACCAACATGCTCAATGCCGGGTTACGGCTTGAAGTATTACAACAACTCCTGGGGCACCTGACTATCGATATCACCCTGAGATATGCACGGATATCGGATATGACCCGAGAAGATGCCTATTTCAAAGCCATGGCAATTATTGAAAAAGGAGGCAGCCATGAACATGACAGAGTCAATCCTGAATTACAGGCTGTTTTTGAAGAGAAAGAACTTCTCGGACCTCACAGTTAAGAATTATCTTCACCGGCTAAAGCTGTTTTTCAGTTGGCTGGCAACTCCTGTTGAATTGACAACGGTACAGGAAGTGAAGCTGTATATAGATTACTTACTGGAGAGACAGATGGCACCGCGTTCCATGAACTGTCATCTCTCAAGCATCAGGTTGTTCTATGATTATTTACAAGATGAGGAAGGTGTTTCAATAATAAACCCTGTTGTTAAGGGTTTAATGATGAGGGAGCCACATCCACTTCCGAGGTATTTACCTGATAGCGATGTTGAACAGTTCTTGAACTGCGTTTCAAGTAAACGGGATTTTGCCATATTCATGCTGATGCTCCGTTGTGGTTTACGGGTACAGGAGGTCATCAACCTCACACTTGATGTTATTGACTACAGGCGCAGTCAGATACTGGTCAGGGCAGGGAAAGGAGCAAAAGATCGCATGGTATACATCAGCAATGATGCTGCAGTGGCCCTGGCAAAGTATCTACGCGAACGACTGAAAACCAAAGAAAAGCGTATCTTTTTAGTAGATAAAGGTCGATGTAGAGGGCGGCCGATTTCAGTTCGCGGAGTGCAAAAACGAGTAGAACTGTATGTACAGATAAGCGGTGTTCCCGTTACCTGCCATAGGCTCCGCCATACCATGGCAACTCAGTTGCTCAATGCCAATGCTGATTAACTTTGTGACGTATAGACTCCAATCTTCTTCATCAAGCTTCACACTCCCAAGTCCTCAATTCGATCAATCGCTTTCAGCTTATGATCGTCAAGAAGGTGTGTATAACGTTGCACCATCTGCATAGTATTGTGCCCAAGAATTTCCGCCAACGTTCTCAAATCTACACCAGCCATGAGAAGATAACTTGCAGCGGTATGCCTGAGGTCATGCATATGGAAGTCTTCAATCTTTGCCTTTTTGACAGCGTTATCAAAAGCACGCCGAAAAAAAAGGTTTGGCCTTCGCTTGACTGTAGATGAACAATCGGAGGGTAAAAATAGTGGCGTGTTTCGATCACACTCATCAGGCATCACTTCGAGGAGGATCTCAATAGCCTTTACAGTCAGGGGTACTCGCCTCGGTTTTGTCTTGGTTACTGTCAGATCAACAATCCTGCCATCAACATCAACCTGTCCCCAGGTAAGCCCTGCAGCTTCGGAAGGACGCATACCCGTGTGGAGGAGCAGCTGCACAAATGAATAGAGCTTGGGGTTCCTGCTCTGTTTACAGACATCCAATAACAGCCTGGCCTCAACTTTTGTTAGCAAGCGCAACCGGCCTTCTGGCTTGGGCGGCTTTCGGATCGATGCAACCGGGTTCGCGATTTCAAGCGCCCATTCAGTTCGGGCAATAGTGTAGAGGTGGGAAAGAAGCGCCAGATCTTTCTGTAGAGTGGAAGGGCTGATAGTCTTTAATCGTTCATCCCTAAAGGCGGCCACCAGGGCTGGAGTGATCTTCTTCAGGGTCAGCCCTGTAAATTGCTTCCTCAGCACTTTAGCTGAAGTTATTTCCCTGGCTCGGGTGTTGGGCCTTTTCTGGCTGGAGACTTCTAGTTCATAACGGTCCAGCGCTTTGATGAAGGTCATATCATCAGGTGGGGCATCACCGACATAACCTCCGGATCGTAAAACAGCTTCGGTATCTTCAGCCCAGCGTTGAGCATCGGAGAGGCGGTCAAAGGTCTGGCAAAGATACGGGTGGCCGCGTAGGCGTATCTCTGCTTTGTGAACAGTCCCCTTCTTTCTTTTGATCGTTGTGATTCGTGCCATGCTTCCTCGCCAAGATTTTTGAGCGTAATTTCAGGCGTAATCCACGGCCAAATGAGGCTATTTTTTGCTATGATATGCTAAATGGTGATAAAAGACAACAGAAACAAGAAAGGCTAAAACCTCTTTAATCAAGTGGTTTTAGCCTTAATATAATGGTGACCCTGGCAGGAATCGAACCTGCGACACCAGGATTAGGAATCCTGTGCTCTATCCCCTGAGCTACAGGGCCACATAGCAATTTGGTGGTCGCAATAATACCTGAGTTTTTGATTTTCGCAATACCTTTTCGATAATCATACCCCTGTCAAAACTGGTGCCTGCTTGCAATGTTCAACTCAGGTTCGACTCACTTGCAACATCATCAAAGATCAAGATGTCTTAACGTTTACTCCTACAGTATCTCACCATTCGGATATATTGTCTCTCCGTCCATTAAATCTTCCTGAGGGAAAGCATCCTCATAGACATGTCCATTAACAATACAGTTGCGTCCTATACTCTTTGCTGCTGGAACTTTTGCACGCTTCCCCACAACGCTGATGCCGGTATAAAGATGCTTGGGGTATTGTCGGTTAACCACCCCATGCCCTTCACCACTACCTATTACGGCTCCTTCTCCAACCGTTACCTGTTTATCAAGAATTGCCAGGTCGATGGTCGCACCTTTTCTAACAATGCAATCTTGAAACAGAATGGAATCTCTGACAATAGCACCTTTTTCTACAACAACGCCAGGCGACAATACAGAATTCACAACCGTTCCCATGATCTTACAGCCCGCAGAGATCAATGAATTCTGAAGTTGCGCTTTAGCTCCAAACCTTGCAGGTGGTCTGTCTGAAGAACGCTCATCAGCATCAACATTGGTGATTATTTCCCATTGCTGGGGAGAAAACCCGCTTTCAGGTTTCAGGATATCCATGTTGGCTTCCCAGTATGCCTGAATTGTCCCTACATCACGCCAATATCCATAAAATGGATAGGCAAAGACATTGCCATTCTCTATTGCATGCGGCAACAAATGCATACCAAAATCGACCTCATCCTTGTTACGCGCCAACGTATCAAGCAGATATTGTCGATCAAACACGTAAATGCCCATGGAAGCCAGGTTTGTTCGAGGAACTACCGGTTTCTCCTCCCATTCGACTATACGGTTTTTATCATCGGTAATTCCAGCACCGAACTGGTGGATCTGACTTTTGGGAACAACCATCATCGCGACAGTTACATCAGCCTTTTTGCTGCGATGATATTCGAGCATTACATCAAAATCCATATGATAAATATGATCGCCGGAGAGGATCAGCACTTCATCAGAAGGGTTTGATTCAATGAAATCAATATTTCTCCGCACTGCATCTGCTGTCCCCTTGTACCAGTCGGATTCCTTGGAACCGGTTCGCGGTGGCAGAATTTTTACTCCCCGGGTGCGTCCGGTTAAATCCCAGGCTTCACCGGAACCAAGGTGGCTCATGAGCGACAGCGGCTTATACTGTGTCAGAACGCCAACCTTCTGCAGGCCGGAATTCGTAACATTGCTGAGACTGAAATCGATTATCCGGTAAATACCACCGAAAGGAACTGCAGGTTTCGCCCGACTCTGCACCAGGATATTCAGACGACTCCCTACCCCGCCAGCAAGCAACAGCACCAGAGCCTGTTTCGTACCTTTCATTTAAGCACCTCCCCGGACTCCACTACTTTTTTCCAGCCAGAAGGTTTTAACTCGGGCCAGATAGTAGCCCCCTCATTTATAACAACCTGCCCGGGCACTCTGTTATTCCAGCCAACTACACTTACTTTTCTGGCCTGCCTGCCCAATTCTGCACCGATAATGACGCCATCGCCATAGACAGTGTTCACATCTGCCACGACTTTACTGAGACGACAGTTTCTACCAATTTTATTATTGAAAAAAAGCACTGAGTCTTCTACTACGCTGTTTTTGCCAACTTCCACCCCTGGGAAGATAATAGAATTACGTACTGTTCCTTCAATTCTGCAGCCATTATAAACAAGACTGTTCTGCACTCGTGCGTAATTTCCGACAATTGTCGGTTGAAAATCGCGAATATCGCGATGATCAAGGTTCGTTCTAAATCCCCAGGTGTCTATATCGATTAGCGGTTCATCACCAAGCATATCCATATTTGACTGCCAGTACTCATCAACTGTTCTGGTATAACCCCAGTAACCGCTGAATTTGTAACCATAGACCCGGTAACCTGCCTC
>JBFHGS010000342.1:0-4402 GCA_041582995.1 Desulfopila sp.
AAACGATCGACCGTTGCCAGGCTACCTGTTGCCACTCGCAAAGAAAACATAGCGGTAACAGATTACCTTGAACGTAACTTCAGGGAACGAATAGAGCTCAAAGAAATTGCCAGACTACTACCATACACAAGCCGGCACATCTCAAGGCTATTTACGAAGGAGATGAAAATATCTATTTTTGAATATCTGAAATTATACAGGATATTGCAGGCATCTATTGAAATTCAGACAACGACAAAAACTATCACCGAAATAGCATATTCGTGCGGTTACAACTCGATATCCTGTTTTTTCAAAGACTTTGCACAGATATTCTCAACAACACCCCGGCACTTTAAAAATCGCCAGACCGCAACGGAAGAGACTACTGAAACTACAGTTTTTCCGCTGCACGCATAATCAACACAAATAGTTAAAAGACCGCAATCTTCGCTGGCAACAGTTGATATGAACGCGTAAGGTAAAAACACGAACGGTGTCATTCACCGGGAATGGGAAGGAAACCTGCTTTGTCATCGGAGAGCTGTAAAGCCGTAATGAGAGTCTCAAGATTACATTCGAGATTTTTCAATTGCTCACCTGAGAGTTGAGCCAGCGCATTACTCAACTTCCCCTGTACTGGTTGCGGAGCTTTAGCGAGCAATTTTTTCCCCTCATCCGTAATAAAAAGATGCACAGATCGCTGATCTTTTTTGCTGCGATCACGGAAAATAAGATTTTTATCTTCAAGCTTATCCAGCATATTTGAACAGGTAGAAGCGTGAATTGAAAGAACTGTTGCCAACTGTGAGACCATAAAACCCGGATTGCCGGCAATTTCGGATAACATCCATAGTTTTGCACTACTGAGTCCTACTTCTTTCTCAACTTTCTTCGAATGCGCCTGCACTTCCTTAAAAATAACACGCAATTTTTGCGTTATTACCTGCACTTGCCTCTCCTCCTCCACAGTCAGTCCTCCTTAAACATAACTATCATATTCGCTAAATACTCTTTTTGCTCCTTCCCTTCCAGCTATTTTGCATTTGCGAAGAGATGTCATGCAAGGATTGGTAATCCCGAAGGGCTCAGCGAGCAACCCTTCGGGAAACAGCTTTTCATGGTCAGGAATTACTTCGTAGCTGCTGCACGTGCTTCAGTAAGCCAGCCATTCCATGTATCCTGATTTTTAGCTATCCATTCATCCACATGCTTTTCAATATCCTTCGCGCTTTTTTCTCCCTCATTCATCCGGGTATTCTGCTCATTGATATCATCCAGAGGCAGAGTAAATACTTCAAAGAATCTCTTCGCTGCCGGATTGCTTTCAGCAAATTTTGTATTAGCGACAATCTGGATATCAGAAACAACGAAACCAGCTTTGAGCGGGTCGGAAACAGCACCTTCAATGCCAGCTACCGTCATGCGTTCCACTGCTTGGCTCTGAGCCTCTGTCGGATTAATTTCCGGCACGTTAACCCAGACAACATCTTTACCGGGCTTTAATTTGAAAATAGTCCAGTTGGGTGCCCAGGTATAAAAGAACAATGGTTCGCCATTCTTATACCCCGCCATAGCCGAAGCCATGCCAGCTTCATAGGAAGCCTTCACCGGATTAATATGGTCTTCGAGACCATACACATCCATGTGATGAGCAATAATTTTTTCGCAACCCCAACCCGGAGGACAGGCTGTCAGATCCGCTTTGCCATCGTTATTCTTGTCAAACGCTTTCTTTACCTCATCACGCTTAAAATCATCGAGAGATTGAATATTGAACTCTTCAGCGTCTTTCTTAGAAACCAGATAGCCCTGAAGTCCACCTGCTTTCACGACGTAACCGATCTTCTCGGCCTTATCGTAAAAACCTTTAGGTAACTGACCGTCGTGATTAGGGAACCAACCATTGGTCCAGTAATCAACATCACCAAGAGTTACCGTCTTATAAAAAATGGGATTCTGCAGATCTTTTGGTTTTTTCACATCATAACCAAGTGTTTCCAATCCACGCCGCACAAGCGCTTCCTGAAAAAAACCGGTATTCCATGTCGCCCGTGCAGGTTGCACTTTCACCCCTTCACCGGGCAGGTTGCTATCAGCATGAACCGCAACCGTACCACTCAGTGTCATTGCAGCAAGCGCTGCACCAATAAAAATATTTTTCATCATCTCAAAATCTCCCTCAGTTCTTTTTATGTGTTCCCATCGATTGGGTAATTCTATCTAAAATTATCGCCATCAGCACAATGGCCAGACCACCAACAGTTGCAAGACCGATATCCAGAGTGTTCAGACCAAGAATAACAGGTGCTCCCAAGCCACCAGCTCCAATGAGCCCGGCAATAACGACCATGGAGAGCGCCATCATAATGGTCTGGTTCAGCCCGGCCATTATGGTCGGTAAAGCAAGTGGAATCTGCACTTTCATCAGTACCTGCCGGTTTGTTGCACCAAAGGCCAGTGCAGCTTCAACAAGTTCGGGATGAACCTGCCTGATCCCAAGACTTGTAAGACGTATGATCGGGGGCATTGCAAAAACGATTGTTGCAAGCACACCAGCAACATTGCCAATGGAAAAGAGCATGACAATCGGTACCAGATAGACAAATGCCGGCGTGGTTTGCATCGCATCAAGCAACGGTCGGATAAAAACATCGAAGCGGTCATTACGGCCGGCGCATATACCAAGAGGTACTCCGACTATGGTGCAGAACACCACAGAGGAAAAAACCATAGCTAAAGTAATAACTGTATCTTCCCACATGCCGAGCAAGCCAATGAAGACCATCGTAGCAATAGAAAAAACAGCCAGCTTATATCCGGAGACTTTCCAGGCGATCAACCCCACCACAAGAATTATTACGAGTGGGTGAACCGCCAGCAAACCATTTTCCATTCCTGAAAGCGTTACCTCAACCGGCCACTTAATCGCTTGAAAGAACCAACGGTATCCCTCAACCAGCCAGTCAACAAACAGGGTAATCCAGGCATCAAGAGGGATCACTTTTTCATCAAAATTAAACATTACACAACTCCTGTTGATGTCTTCTAATTTGGCAATTGTTCAAAATGCTCTCCATTTTCTGCTCGATACAGAGTACGCAGGAATCTGTTTTTCGAGACCACTCCGCGATAAACATTATTCTCATCCACCACTGGAACCGGCCATGTATGCGAAGCGACCTGAGGTAGAATATCCTGAAGACTCTCAGTCTCCAGAACTGCTTTTGCATCTGCGATAAATGCATTCTCCAGCTTGCTTTTCCCTTCACCTTTGTCAAGTGCATCTCGCAGGGAATCTGTCGATACCACACCGAAAAAACGGTGTTCTGAATCAAGCACGTACCCGAACTCCTGATCACGGTTATTCAACATCTCCAGAGTTGCACGCGGCCCGCTATTTTTAGAGTGCCAGATAATTGTTGGTTGGCTGTCACGGACAATATCACCAGCCGATATAACCCCTGTAGGATCTACACCACGGAAGAAAGCCCGCACGTAATCATTAGCAGGATTCTGCAGAATTTCTTCAGGAGTACCAACCTGAACAACAGTACCACCCTCCATGATTGCTATTCTATCGCCTATCCGCAGGGCCTCATCCAGGTCATGGGAAATGAAGACAATAGTTCGTTCATGACGATCCTGGAGTTTCAGCAATTCATCCTGCATCTCTGTTCTAATAAGGGGATCGAGAGCAGAGAAAGCTTCGTCCATCAGCAGAATATCAGGATCAACAGCCAATCCGCGAGCGAGGCCCACACGCTGCTGCATACCACCGCTCAACTCGTTGGGATAGGCCTGTTCCCAGCCTTCCAGGCCAACCTGTTTCAACGCATCAATAGCCCGTTCTTCCCGAACACTCTTTTCTACACCATCCAGATCAAGGCCAAACGCAACATTATCCAGTACATTCAGATGAGGCATAAGAGCAAAAGACTGAAACACCATACTGGTCGTGCTACGACGAAACTTGACCAGTTCAGCCACATTCATCTTCAGGATATCTACTCCGTCAACCAGTACCTCGCCTGATGTGGGTTCAATCAAACGGTTCAGCATACGCACCAGCGTTGACTTACCTGAACCGGACAACCCCATGACGACGAAAATTTCTCCTTTCATCACTTCAAAACTTGCATCCTGCACACCCACGGTGAGGCCGGTCTGTTCGTAAATTTCATCTTTATTCTTTCCCTGCTGTAACATTTTCAGGCCTTTACCCGGATCTGAACCGAAGACCTTATACAGGTTCCTAATTTCTATTTTTTCCATTGTATTCTTCCATGGCGCGTGGCGCCGAATCCTCAAACAAAAAAAAATAGCATCTTGATCGCAAGACACTACACAATTAATTCGTCCAATATATTATTGTACAAAACTATTTGGACTAAAAGTATATGCCACAATACATTTTGTCAAG
>JBFHGS010000343.1:0-4368 GCA_041582995.1 Desulfopila sp.
ATCTTTCTCAAAGTACGGACAACAACTTTCCACGCCTGAGTGAATCACCTGATGTTATGGAACACATATCATCACAACACCAAGACACTTCAGATACTCATCATGGCAACGTACAGCCCACATTCCTGACAAACATAAAGATCATTGACGATGGCTTGAATTTGCGGAATAGTAACAGCTGTGTTGAATGACTTTCATTCCTCGGCCAATTCCCACGGAGTGACACAAGATGGTATTCGGGAGAGTGTCTTTTCATTCAAACACACTACGGAAAAGGGTCACACTTGAAGACATAATGGAGGTTTTAAAATGAAATCAGTAATTGCAGCAACAGCACTCCTTCTCGGTATTGCAACAGGTACAGTTCAGGCAAATCCGGTTCTTGAAGAAGCAAGACAAAACTTTGAACCCATTCCTTTCGGGATACCGGAAATGGAAAATAATCCGCCATCCATTGATAAGATCGAGCTCGGCAAGACCTTGTTTTTTGATCCACGACTCTCTAAAAGCGGACTGATCAGCTGTAATACCTGCCATAATCTCGGTATGGGTGGAGATGATTTCCAGGAAACATCTACCGGGCACGGATGGCAGAAGGGACCACGAAATTCTCCAACCGTACTCAATGCCGTCTATAACATAGCCCAATTCTGGGATGGGCGTGCAGAGGACCTGAAAGAACAGGCCAAGGGACCTATTCAGGCTTCAGTGGAGATGAGTAACACCCCCGAAGGAGTCGTTGCTACCTTAAACAGCATACCACAATATAAAGAAATGTTTACTGCTGCCTTTCCGAATGACCAGCAACCGGTCACCTTTGACAATATGGCGGCAGCCATAGAGGTATTTGAAGCAACACTCACTACCCCTGACAGCCGATTCGACCGCCTCCTGCGGGGAGACAATACTGCTCTTAATACAGACGAAACCAAAGGTCTTGAGCTATTTATGACCAAAGGATGTTCTGATTGTCACGGTGGCCGCAACATGGGGGGCCAGGATTATTATGCGTTTGGTGTCATAGCAAAACCCGACAGCGAAATCATAGGTGATGATAAAGGACGTTTCACGGTGACGCATCAGGTTACGGATGAATATGTCTTCAAGTCACCGTCGCTCAGAAATATTGCGCTGACACCACCCTATTTTCATTCAGGCAGGATCTGGTCATTGACTGAAGCTGTGGGTATCATGGGAGCAGCTCAACTCGGAATAGATCTTAACGACAAAGAGACTGAAGATATCACAGCTTTTCTGCATACCACCACAGGCAATCAACCTCAAATAGTATATCCGAATTTACCGCCGTCGACTGATTCTACCCCGAAGCCTTCTCTTAAATGAGTGCTTAAGAGATAGCTAAAGATGCTCCCCAGTGTATCAGCACACACCGGGGAGCTCCGGAAAATGTAGGAGAACTCAGCACAAAGCCTTATATAACGGGCAATCAGGTTCCCGCTGCTCACCGGAACGATATTTCCGCAACAACTCGTTTGACCGGTCTGCAAGCATCCTGCGCACTTCGCGTCGCTTGCCCTTGATTCTCGGAATATACATACGGTCATAAGCTGTGGTCTGATGCCGCATCCAAGCTATAACTGCAGCCTGTGCACGTTCGGAGAGTGGAATTCGTTCTGTACGGGCGACGGTCCCTGAACCGACAGGCGTAGCATGATCAGTTACTGCTCGCGCAAGTTTTTCGGCAAGTTCACGGTAATTCGAGTGAAATTTCAGAAAATCGAGTGTCTCCTGATAAAAATCACCAACATACTCGTTATGTTTTCGTTCACGTCGCTGCTTGTCTGCAGCCTGACGCCGTGCGAATTCCGGCGTTGCACGCTTGGCCTCAAGTTCCGCTTTTGCTGCCAGGATATAGTCCTCTTTTACCCATATACCCTTGGAGATACTCCGCCGCCCCTTTTGCACCTTCACCTGCCAGCTTACGCCTCGGCTTTTGATGTTTTTGGTAAGAGGCCCGTCTCCTGCCGGCATGAAAGCCCAATCTGAGGGAGGAGTCAGTACCTCGCCTTCTTCTGTTATTACAGTGCCGATCTTAAACCCCGGCTTGACTACACGATCTTTCAAAGGCATCGCCTTTAACCTCCACTACACACGAAATCTGTTCAGTGTACTTGATAAAAATAATAACAAAGCAGCAGGCGTTGCTGCTCGCATGTTCAGCAAATCCGCATTCTCATCTGTTGTAACAAATCCATACAATATCTGCCGACACAAAGCATACCAGGGCCGTTTACTTCACCCCTTTCACCCTAGGACCTCTTCGGGTTATCTATGTGCCATAACAAGCTTTACTGCCAGGGCGGCAAACACGGAACCTGCAGTTCTGTTCAGGATTTTCCGCGCCCGTTCCGATCCGGCCAACCATTCTCCGAATGTACCGGCAAGCAGGCTGACACTCCCGAAAATCAAAATTGTCGAGAGTATAAAAACTGTACCGAGCAACATCAACTGCGGAATGATCGAACCATATGCGGGATCTACAAACTGTGGCAGAAATGCAAGAAAGAAGATGGAAACTTTAGGATTCGTAACGTTCATGATCACCCCACGACGATACAGACGACCGTAACTGAGCTGGTTCACTTTTCCTGAATCACCCGCGGCTCCTGCTGCCATAAATGACTGATAAGCAAGGTAGATCAAATAAGCGGCACCAATATATTTCAGTAGAGTAAATGCCAGAAGTGAGGTCTGAAATATCGCAGCCACACCAAGACTTACTGCAGCGGTGTGAAAAAGGATTCCGGTACACAAGCCAATGGTCACCACCAAACCGGCACGTCTGCCGTGCTGGGCAGATTGCGCCAACACAAACAGATTATCCGGACCGGGTGCCAGGGCCAGTAATATCGACGTGGTAAAAAACAACAGCACGGTATCAATAGGCAACATACTTTCCCCCTGGTCATAATCAAAAAAAGGGGCAGAACGGGAAATCCCGATCTGCCCCTCAATATCAGACTCCTGTGCGTATCTTCAGCATCAGCCTATTAAGGCACGAACTTTAGCCTTGATATCATCTGCACTCATGCCCTGATGCGGAATCTGCTCACTCAGCCCACCGTGACCGATCTTGCAGCTTCCCATGGTACCGAACTTAGGTGCAAAGCCGCGCTCAAGCAGCCAGGTGCCAAAACGGGAGCCAAGACCGGTCTTGGAATTCTGAGTCTCAACAGTAAGAACAAGTGGAGATGCACCGATCTTAGCCATCATCTCTTCGTCAACCACGTTCAGGGTCGGCTTGTTGATAAGGCCAACATCTATACCCTCGGCTTTCAGCTGCATAACAACATCAAGGCAACGGTAGAGCATCTCGCCATAGCTGACGATATACCCTGCAGTTCCTTCACGGACAACCTCGTCTTTTCCTGGAACGAAAGTGTACCCTTCATCGTACATTTTGTTACCCTCTTCGCTTAAAATCCACGGGGTAGCAGAACGGGTGGAGTACACAAAACGCAGGCCCGGATCGTTGAAGACAACATTCAACATCGATTTCAGCTGCAAGGTATCTGCCGGGAAGTAGAGACGGGTAAGATCACCTTCAGCCAGAGCGTTATCTGCAAAGAAGTTATTAATACCGAAATGGCAGGTGTTATCCGCCATATCATCAACACCTGAATGAGAGAAATGTGCGAGAACATTAGCCTTGTTCAGACGCGCCATGGTAACTTCTGAGATTACCATCTCCTGGAAAGCAGCAAAGGTTCCAAAAATCCCCTGACGTCCGGCCTCTGAACCAAAACCTGCGGCCACAGAATAGTTATTTCGCTCCATGATACCGGCGGTGACATACACTTCCGGATAATTTTTGCGGATATGGTGCAGACCACAGGATCCCTCGAGATCGGAGTCGACAACCAGAACCTTTTTGGTGATATCTTCCATTCCTCCAAGGATCTCACAAACGATCTTACCGAAATCATCACGGCATTTGCCCATCTCAGGAGTAGAACCCTGATAGCTCAGCTTAGTTTTGTCGACCTTGAAATTTTCAAGCAGTTCAACAGCCTCGGTGTAATTTCGCTCTTTTAAGTAATCAACAGCGAGATTCACCGGAATTACATCATGACCTTTCGGCAGACCTTCAATTCCCGGTACACCCACAGCCATAAGGCGCCTGTTCACAAGCGCTACAGGACCATCATTTACCATCGCCTGCTGAATCCGGGCAAAGAGAGCATCGAGGTCTTCACCGTCACCGGCATTCACCTCAAGACCGTGGCCACCGAGCGTATTGACCAGATCGTACCCTTTCATGTATTTGGTCGGATGGCCGGCAATGGTCACATCGTTATCATCGAGCAGCAACTTGACGTTTAAGCCGCGCATAACCGCGTAGCGAGC
>JBFHGS010000344.1:0-4359 GCA_041582995.1 Desulfopila sp.
ACAACTCTCAGGCGATAATAGAGATCCTGTCGGAACTTACCAGATTCAATATCTACAGCCAGATCTGCATTGGTTGCTGCAACAACTCTGCAATCAATTTGTTTTTCTTCAATTGCCCCAACTCTTCTGATCTTTTTATCTTCGAGAAATCGCAATAACCGATGCTGCATGTCCGCTGAGATATTACCTATTTCATCGAGAAAAAGGGTGCCACCATCAGCCGCTTCAATGAGACCTTTTTTATCCTGCACTGCATTGGTAAAAGCGCCCCGGGTATGACCGAACAGCTCACTTTCAAGAATGCCGGGCGGTGTTGATCCGCAATCGACGATAACATAGGGTCCGTTTTTTCGGCTACCGTTATCATGAATTGCCTTAGCTATGCACTCCTTACCAACTCCGCTTTCACCAAGAATGAGAGTGTTGACGTTGCTTGAGGCTACACGGGTCACCATTTCTCTGAGCGTATTCATAGCTTCGCTTTCTCCCCAGATGAAACCGTTATGGTTATGCTTAGGTGGAGGGGAAGCGATTTCCGGTAGAGTTGATTTTTCTAATGCGTCTATGATCTTATCGTGAAGTGTTTTTCCATCAAAAGGCTTGGTGAGATAATCAATTGCACCTGACTGGACCAGTGAAACAGCTTCTGGAATGCTACCATACGCCGTAAGAAAAATAACAGGCAACCCAGGAGTAACTGATTGCATTGCAGTATACAATTCAATGCCGCTCATGTTTGGCATTTTTATATCTGACACCACAAGGTCGATCTTTTCATCCTGAAGGATTTTGAGAGCTGAGACACCATTTGTAGCTTTAAAGAGGCGATAACCTGCAGCTGTGAACCTGGCCACTAAAACCTCGAGGATATTCGGGTCGTCATCAACAACGAGGAGAGTATATTCAGATTTCATAATGGTTTTTTCTTCTCCATCAGTTGCTGATCTATTGCCTGAAGTTCAGTTATCTGGTGCTGCAGTTTGTTCACAATTGCTTTTAATTTTTTATTTTCAACATCTTTCTTCTCAAGAACGGCGTTATTTTCAGATTGCTGCTGGGCCTCCTTGTCGTTATTGAGAACAAGCAGGGTGGATCTCTCCTGAAGGGCTGTAATCATCAGGCTAGGATTCTCAACATATATAAGACTTTGGTACGTTTTTTTCCATTCGTCAAGCAGACTGACAGCTGCGATGAATTCAGTCGAATTCTCTGAGGTGATTATTTTAGTGCAGGCAAGGTTGTATAGAGCAGTGTTTCTGGCCTGGGGGCTGACTTCACTATCAAAAACTTCAGCAAAAATTTGTTCCGCCTCGTTATAATTGCCGATTGCAAACTCTCGTTCGCCATCGCGAAGCCTCTGCATTTCCGGGTCAAAAGAAACCACCAGCTGAATGGCACTGCAACTTGAAATCCCAAAGGCAAGAATGCATGCAAAAATTATATTTCTGGCTAGAGTCATGAATGTTATATGCGTTTTTTTATGGTGCCTTAGTAAGTGTTACTTAACTGTCTGCTGAATGAAGAAGATACATGAATATGCTGGGCAATATCTCAAACCCTACAGTAAAGAGCTGGACGAAAACCGCAGCGCCCAAGTTTAACCAGATCAGTCTATTGACTATATGCACGTTGTATAGAAATACACTCTCTGGTTTCTGTGCCGCCACCTGCCCTGTACGTCCTGCTTGGGCAGCAAAGCAAAGGACTTCTCATGCCCTGGGCAAAACAACAGAAAAGCTACATCCTCCATTGGGGTTGTTTGAAACTGTGATAGTTCCTCCCATTGTCTGAATAATTTTCCTTGAAATATATAGCCCGAGACCAACTCCATCCATGTGTTTTCGTACCGATTTGCTGCGATAGTACTTGTTGAAAATGAGATTTTTCTCACTCTCAGGTACACCAGGACCCTCATCAGTAATGTTAAATTGAACATACCCTGAATTCTCAGCTTTGAGAACCGATATGGCTATTCCTCTGTCTGCAGGTGAAAATTTAAGTGCATTGCCGATGATGTTAGTGAAAATCTGTTGCAGTTCTTCTCTCTGTCCTTTGATCTTCCCTGAGTTCTTATTAAAATCATATCTAAACGTGATGTTTTTGAGTTCAGCTGAAGATGTAAATCCTTTGACACAAACCTGTACAAGTTGAATCGGGTCAATAATTTCAATTTTCGCGTCAGATTTTCTCGATTCCAGCATCGACACATGCATGAGATGATTCAGCAGTTCTGTAATTCTTGAGAGTTCTGAGCTGGCAATGGTCAGAAACTTGTGCTGCTTATCATTGACTTTGCCAAGTACTTCCTCTGCAATAATGTTAACTGATTCTTTGATTGATGAAAGGGGGGTACGAATCTCATGACTCAGCGTGGCAATAAAATCTGCTCTGAGATTTTCCTGTTCCCGTAATTCGCCACTCATCTCATTGTAAGCAACTGCAAGATCATGAAATTCGTCTTTGGATGTGACCTGAATTTCATTAGTATAGTTGCCTTGGGAAAGGGTACGTAAGCCGTGGGTAAGTTGTTTGAGAGGCCGTATGATGGATTTTGAGACAAACCAGACTCCAAAGAATGAGGTTATAACGGATAGCCCGAATCCCAAAAGCCCGTTACGTGTACTTTGCAGTGTGCGATCGTGAATGATGATAAGGGCCTGCTCAATCTGCGACTGATTAAGATCGCGAAGTTGTACCAGCAACGCAAGCCATGTATTAAGGGTATTCTCATCAACCCAGTAAATGTGTTCGGGGTGTTCAACGCTGTTGCTAGCCATTGCATCAATATGTTCAGTATACTCATCAAGAAAGAGGGAAAAGACTGCGGGAGCGGTGTATTCCCTGCCTTTCAGGTGATTGATTGTTAGCAGGCTGGTGTTGAAATTTGTACGTGCTGTCTCAAAATATTCTTTATAAACAGCTTTTTTAAGTAAGGAATATTTTTTTGCATTTGCATCCATCTCGAGCAAATTTTCTATAAGTATTTTGGATTGGTTGGCAACAACATTATTGATGCTGACAATTTCCTCAGAAATACTCATCATTTTCTGGATATGTAAAAAAACATGGACAATAGTACCGTAGAAAATGAGAACAAATATCAAGAGTAAAAGCGAGAGCTTGGATGTTATTGAAATACGGGGGCGTGGAATTCTCACACTCACCTCATCAAAAAAAGGCAGACGGGTCAGGCTCTGCCGTGAAGGCTGGCATACTAACGTGGTAATTGCGACGTGAAAAATGTCGCTATCATAATCCTAAGCTGACTTTAACAGAAGTGAAAATTGATTGCGAGGTCCTGCCACCCCTCAGTCATAGTCACAGATGGAGAGCTTGGAGTTCCGAATGCCCAAATAGGTGTATCAAGAACTTATCGTTTGAGTTCCATATCAAATGAATGCAGTGGCGTGTATAAGTTTGTAATTTTGCGCACACGGTGTGCAATAACCGTAACACGTGTGTTAGGATTATGCGATACTCCCTGAGGCATGGTACTGTATTTACTTTGTATTGTCACATTGGCATGATGGTTGCTATGAAAAGTTTATCTGATTGCCCTTGAATCTCAACTTGAACAGGTGAGGGGGAGGAGTGAAGAATGAACTGCACTCGTAGCAGACAACGCGATAAAACACAGCTTTTCTTTAATATTGAATGGTTGCAACATGAATGGTTGTATGCCCTTCACCCGTAACACCTCACCATGCCTGCTGAGAAATAAGGGTAATCAGATAAGTTTATAAGCTTAAGCAGGCTGATAACCGGCAAGTATACATATTGCTGAAAGTGATCGTCTGTTTGATTGCAGACGGTTAAGTAACATCTCATTCAATGCAGGAGTATAACATGAAAAAAAAAATTGTCGTGATGCTGGTCGCCGCGTTCACCACTTCAAGCGGTATCGGATTTGCGTCAAGCCCGACAGCAGCTGTAGAGAATGCTACAGAAACGTCTCCGACGGTTGCTATTGAGTCAAACCTTGAAAAGATTCAGCAGTCATTCTCAGGATTAGTAAAGAAGACTGATAATGGTCTCGTTCTCGAAACCGTTGATGCAACGTATCAGTTAAAAGGATTAAGCCTCGACGAAATAATAGGTAAAGAAGTGTATGTAACTGGAGTTGTCAAAAGTGATCAGGAGGAAAATACGCTTTATGTTGTAAAAGCAGACGTTAAAGAATGAGTAGTATGTGATCCGGCTCAATGCCGGACAATGAACAACAGGAAGGGTCCCGTTGTTCATTATGCAGAGTAAGGCACCTGGGGATAAGCCGACCGGTTGGGTAAACAACCGATCGGCTTTTTTGTGTAGCAGCATTTGCACTGGAAATATTGCAATCATATCACTTTCAATTCATCA
>JBFHGS010000345.1:0-4358 GCA_041582995.1 Desulfopila sp.
AGATTTGGAGTAAAACCCTGCATGAATGCAAAGGTGCATGAGATAACGGCATCAGGGGTGCGGATTGAAATTGATGGGCAGGTTCGTGAGGTAGCTGCAGATACTGTCGTGCTTGCAGTCGGTACCAGGTCTGAGAATTCTCTGAAGGTAGCGGCTGCCGAGTTGGGTATTCATTTTCAAACGGTGGGCGATGCTCAGGAGCCCGGGACTATCTTTGAAGCAAATCACCAGGGATTTATAGCAGGTCGCAGTATTTGATGCGTGTCTTTGACCTGCTTATCCCGCTCACCACAAGGGCGAGAACTTCCAGGGGCTGGCTGTGGGTGCTGAATACTATTGCTGGGCGGGTGATTCCATTCAACAGGCCCCATGGTTTTAATATTGAAGCCATTGGTGAAGATTTTGTTCGAACCGGAAGCGGATACCGGAAAAGTAATTTTAATCATATTCGTGGAATTCATGCCTGTGCTATTGCCACAATTGCTGAATTTTCTGCGGGATTTCTGCTTATGATCAAGCTCGATCCGGCAAGGTACAGACTCATTATGTCTAATATGGAAGTGGAGTACATCTATCAGGCGAAGGAAAATATCTTCTCTGAATCCAGATGCAGCAATGAGAGGTTGAATACTGAGGTGATTGTTGCTTTGAAAAACCAGGAACTGGTAACTGTGAGAATGGAAAGCCGGATATTCGATGCTTCAGGAAATGATATCGCTCTGGCCCATACCACATGGCAGATCAAGCGCTGGGATGTGGTTAAAACCAAAGTTTAACCTCGCTCTGTAAGTCAAGATCAGGGTGCGCCTGCTTCGCAGTGGTGAAGATCAGTACAGGCTGTGTACTGGTTGATATTCACCTGCATCGTCTCTGCCCATCAATTCGTTGAAAACGTGTCGGTTGTGCTATTGCTGTCATGCTGCAGTTACATTAAGGGAGATCATCATCATGTTGTTGAATCCGAAAAAATATGACCGTCCACATGTGGATGCCCGCTATCGTGAAATTGTTGAGAAAACCGTAGCCTTTTTTGAAGGTAAAGGACTTGCTAAAATAAAGGAAGACGATCAGGCGATGGTCTGGTATGAGGATTTCCTTGAGTTCATACAACAAGAGCGGATTTTCTCAGAATTGTTGACTCCAGCTGCCTACGGCAAAAATGAAACACGCTGGGATATGTATCGCATTAGTGAATTTAACGAGATTCTGGCCTTCTACGGCCTGTGTTACTGGTATGCATGGCAGGTGACCATTCTGGGTCTTGGTCCGATCTGGATGGGGAAGAATGAAGATCAGAAACATCTGGCGGCAAAGATGTTGGCAGAGGGAGGGATATTTGCTTTTGGGTTATCCGAGAAGACGCATGGTGCCGATCTGTATTCTTCAGAAATGACTCTCAGCCCTCAGGCCGATGGCAGCTGGCTGGCAAACGGTTCGAAATATTATATTGGCAACGGCAATTGTGCGGCTCTGGTTTCGACGTTTGCCAAGATTGAAGGAACTGGAGAGTATGTATTCTTTACTGTTAAGCCGGATCATCCTAACTATGAGTGTGTTAAAAAGATAGATACTTCAGGTGTGCGGCAGGCCTATGTCGCTGAATATGCTTTGCATGATTACCCGATCACAGATGCGGATATTCTTTCCCGTGGCGATCACGCCTGGAATTCATCGCTTAACACTATCAATGTCGGCAAATTTGAGCTTGGTTGTGCATCAATAGGAATCGCAACCCATAGCTTCTATGAGGCGCTGAATCATGCTGCCGCCAGAAATCTCTACGGTCGTTATGTTACTGATTTCCCTCATGTGAAGAAACTCTTTGTTGAAAGTTACGCTCGGCTTTGTGCCATGAAACTGGTGGCGTACCGTTCAGCTGATTATCTGCGCTGCGCCTCTGATAACGACAGGCGCTATCTGCTCTTTAACCCGATCGTCAAAATGAAGGTAACGGGGCAGGGAGAAAAAGTGGTGGCGCTCCTGCATGAGGTTATCGCCGCTAAGGGATTTGAGCAGGATACCTATTTTGAGATGGCTATCCGTGATATAGGCATGCTGCCAAAGCTTGAAGGAACCGAGCATGTGAATATGGCGCTCATTATCAAATTTGTGAAAAATTACTTTTTTGAGCCGGTTGACTATCCTGAGGTTCCACAGCAATTTGAGGCTCGCGATGATGGCTATCTCTTTAACCAGAAGACCGGGGGACTTGCCGGGGTGCGTTTCCCGGATTACAGGCTTGCCTACCGTGAGGTGGATTCAGCCAATGTTCAGCTCTTTAAAAGCCAGATGGAGTTATTCCGTAAACTTCTGATCACAGCTCCCCCGACAAAAGAACAGGCAGCCAATATTGATTACATGCTGAGTGCTGGTGAGCTCTTCACCTTAAGCGTGTATGCCCAGCTTATTCTGGAGAATGCAAAAATTCAGAAAACGGATGCATCACTGCTTGAGCAAATTTTCACTTTCCTTGTTCAGGATTACGCCCGCGCGGCATTACAGATGGTCGTAAGTTTTGACAATACCCCCGAGCAGGAAGAGATATACCGGGAAATGCTCAAAAAACCGATTGCTGACGGCAAGGGGTTTGATTCTGTTTGGAAAGAGCAGGTCTACGCGTTAAAAGACGCATACACAATGAACGGGTAGCGAACGGCCGACGGCCGATTGTATTATGATAGTTTATACATGTGCAGGTTTTTAACAGCACCTGCCGGAGGAAGATATGGGCCACCATCTTGACGGTAAAAGCAGTATTGTCCCTTTGATCGACAGGTTGAACAAGTATCCGATCGGGTTACCGGATAATGAAAAGCTGCGGCAGATTCTCGAGATTCTCTTCTCAGCTGATGAGGCGTATGTTGGATCACGCTTTCCTCTGCAGGAAGCGACGATGAAGGAGCTTGAGCGGGCTACCGGTTGGAGTAGTGAAAGGCTTGAACCGGTACTTGATAGCATGGCTGATAAGGGCCTGGTGATGGATCTGCACTATGGCCGCCGTAACTATTACCTGTTGTTGCCTGGTCTGATCGGCTTTTTCGAGCTGACATTTATGAAACAACGTCAGGATCTGCCGATAAAAGAGTTGGCTCAACTCATGCACGAGTATCTTTTTGAGGATCCTGATGATGCGATGGGTAATGAGATGTTTGCCAGCCAGACAACGCTGACCAGATCTCTGACGTATGAGGAACATATTCCTGTATCTTCTGAGGTGACAACCTATGAGAGTGCCAGAGAGATTATAAAGAAAGCTGGCTATGGTGCTATCGGCATGTGCTACTGCCGTCATAAAAAAGAGCACTTAAATGAAACCTGTCAAAAGGGTGCACCTACCAAAGAAATCTGTATATCTTTGGGCAGTGGTGCCAAGTTCATGGTTCGCCGTGGTTTTGCTGAAGAACGCAGCGTAGATGAATTGCTTGCAGTACTTGATACGGCCCGGAAACTCAATCTTACGCATATCACCGATAATATCCGCCATAAACCTTCTTTCATCTGTAACTGCTGTTCCTGTTGCTGTGAGTTGCTGGGCGGTGTGTTGCGCGGTTTTCCTCATGGAGTGGCCAAGGCGCGGTATACCCTTGCTATCGATAACGAGAGTTGTGTCGGTTGCGGATTGTGTCAGAAGGCCTGCAACGTTGAGGCGTTGGAAAAATATGACAACCCGGCGGGAGGTAAACCGAAATTCAAGATGCGGGTGGACGAAGAGTGCTGCCTTGGTTGCGGAGCCTGTGTTTCTGCCTGTAAGACAGATTCGCTCAGCCTTCTGCCTATGGATCGCCCGGAAACACCTGAGAAGAAAAAAGATTTGTTCAAGCAGATTTTGAAAGAAAAGCAGCGTCTGACGCCTTTTGTCGTGCAAGGAGTTAAGACGAAGATCATGCGTAAGATCGGTATGGGATAAATAGAGGGTAAAATTTGAAATTATGTGCAGTCATGCATTACGTAAGCATGACTGCAATCATTGCAGTGTGCATTGGTGTCACAACCCCAACCGCAACATCGTTGAATCCTTCCCGTATGAATAACCCCGAAAAAATGAGGGTTATTTTACTCTTCCTCTCCGTGTGTTACTTGAAACATACAGCATATGGGAGGCCCCCGTCCTGAAGTACCTGCTTATTGTTCCAGACAATGGTCACGATATCTGAATGTTTTATCAATATTTCTCTGTTTTCCATATGAAAACGATGTATTAGAGATCCGCTTTTCAACATCTGCAGGGCTTGTTGAAAGTAGAGAGAGTGGAGCTGATGAATCAGTACAAGGATACGACATGGAACAAACGAGAATTGTGTATCACAAAGTCCTATGATTAGTATCGGTGAAATTCTATAGTGGTGATGTTGTCGTAT
>JBFHGS010000346.1:0-4296 GCA_041582995.1 Desulfopila sp.
ATTGGGGGGCTGAGCATAGGTCATTGCTTACTTTTCTTTGAATGGAACAGGAACTCCTTTTTCTTCACAGTTTGCAATATGTTTTTCAACTTGGATTATAAAATTGTTTTCAAGCTTTTCGAAGGTTTCTCCTTCGTACTTAAGATCTGATTCTATGAATAAAATACTTCCTGAAAGGGTATAATCGTCGGTATTCACTTCAATTGAGCCGTGATAACCACGATGAACGAGTGTTTTTTTGGCCATTTGCTCTTTTCATTTGTAGAGATGATTTTGTCGCATGGTAATTTTGCTAGTGGAACGGTCTGGCTCCTCCAGCATATGCAGGACTCTAACTTAAACTTTTTAGGGTTAGCTTGGTAGAGTTTTCTCCTGATGGTAACAAGAGGAGAAAAAGGAGCACCAATTAGAAGATGTTTCCTGAATATTTATTTTTCCTGATGCTCAGGAAACATCTTGGACTAAAGCTTCACAGGAAGCACCACAGTTTGATGGTCTCGCTCAGTTTGTAATATTGGTAGTGCGACCTTAAAAGCAAGCCAACGTTACCCGGGATCTCTGGCAAGATTCGGAGTTTTCTAATTGTATACTAATACCATTCGTTATGGTGTGGCTTTCCATCTGGAGGGTTAGAAATGTTGTGTTGTAATGCTAATTAGTATTAGTGGATTGAAGCGGTTGATATTTCATTTTATTTTGCTATTATGGTTCATCCGGATGAAGCGGATGAACCGCTATTATTTTAAATGACTATTTCCAAAATACCTACTGAGTTGAACGAATGAGGGACTGATGGCAATCAATAACGATATCAAATATCACCCCGATTTTTTAGAAATATTCCAAACCGGGGTATTTGATTTAAACGATGGTATTATCATCTTTTCTCAAATTCTAAACATTTGCCGCCACACAGGTTTGAACAAAATCGTAATCGATTACAGGGAATTAAAAGGAGACCGCGGAGGCACGGCAAAAACTATATATGGCTTGCAGGTTGTTGATCAATACAATAAGCACCTCGGACAAGGAGGGGCAGAGTTAAAATTTGCTTATATTACACCTAAAATCACGAGTTATGAACCTGGGGCCAAAGTTGCTCAACAAGGTGGGTTCCCGTTTAAACAATTCGAAAACCGCAATGATGCATTGCAGTGGTTAGGCTTATAAAATAATTAATAAAATTAGTAAATCGTACCAATAAAGAAATTGTCAGCTTTGATCCTGGATAAGTAGTATTGTTATTTACTGCGTCTCGCTCTTTCTCGCCAGGCGTCTATCAAGCGCCGTCTGGGCCAGATTAGTATACGTGCTTGAGATAAAAACAATCTGCATATAAAAAAGATTCGTATTGTTTCAACTGTTGCGTACTATTTATCAGACTAGCAAAGCTTGATATGGCAAACGCATGTAGTCGAAGGTGATGCTCCCGCAGCGTACACTTTGCCTTTGATGTCAGGTGTTAATATTGCCACCTTGAAGGTCTCTTTATTCTATTTACACTTCAATTTGAGATTATTTCTGAAAATCAATTTTCACAATAATCAGGAAACATCTTCTAATTGGTGCCCTGTCAATAACCCTCTTTTAGTACCAACTACAATTAGAAAAACCGGCAGTTGTTGTCTGTCTCTGTAATCCGGTCGCGAGTAGGCTTTTCTTTCTAGTGCTCTGTAAACATGAAGATGTCGTAATATTTCTTAGCAATTTCGGCACACAGCAAGGCACGAATGAAGGAGCATAGCAACGCTATGTAACTGAATGAGAAACGAAGTTAGTGTGACAAAAGGGCTGGAAATATGCGATAGATTAAGCTTTACAGAGCACTAGCTTTATATTTCGAAAAAATTCTTACCTTAAAGGCCGCATTAGAACTGGATCTCGATACCGGCGCCGACGCCGTAATCTGAGTGGTATTGGCCAATAATCGAAAAATTATTCTGAACCAGGTAAGAGAGTCTCACGTGTCCTTCCCACATGTCATGAGTGTCGTAAAGTACTTCGCCGGAAAGGGCAATACGTGGTGTCAGATCCAGTTGCTTTCCAAGTGTCACTCGTGCACCGCCATCTGAATCAATCCACAGGCGGGATTCAATGCTGAGTGGCAACAGGTACCGGATACCTGCAACAAAACGAGTCTGGTCGAGGTCGTCATCTACACCGTACATATCAGCGCCCGCAAAAATAGTCCAAAAACTATTGATATACCGTTCCCAGCTGAGAAGGTTTTCCCATTCGGTGTTATCCACATCCTGCCACCCGACTTCCCATTCTGCAGAGAGGATATTTCTGGTATTGGAAAGCTCCAGATGGCCGCTGTTCATGTTGGTGAGTAGGTCAATCTTACCTGAAAAATACCAGTAATCTTTATAGAGCACAGGGCGGATAGCTGCAATGTGAGGTCCGGGATCGAAGTCCTCGTAGCTGACCACCCGGGCCATGCCTCCTTCCATATGGTAGAGCAGGTGACAGTGGAAAAACCAGTCGCCCGACTCATTGGCGGGAAACTCTATGACAGTGGTCGACATGGGTGAAACACTGACGGTGTGCTTGAGTGGCGCATATTCACCCTGTTCATTGATTACTCGAAAGAAATGGCCATGCAGATGCATGGGGTGATGCATCATCGTACGATTAATCATGATAAAGCGTATAACTTCACCAGCCCGGATACGGATTGCATCACTTTCTGAGAGAGCGGTGTTATTTAAAAACCAGACATAGCGCTGCATATCACCATCAAGGGTCAGGCGAATTTCACGGGCTGGTTGCGGTTGGGCAAGGGCGGTTCTGCGTGTGGCCCGCAGTCGGGAGTAGGGTGGCCATGGGCGAGCGGGGCTCATACCGTCAACTGCCAGATTATGAGATGACGCAACATCAGCACTCAACAAACCAAAAAATGTACCAGCTGTATGTGTGCGCGTCTGATCCTGACCAGGAGTCGGCATGGTATGCTTGGTATGATCGGTGATATTGGCGGCATCCACTGCATCCATTGTCATGCCTTCAATCGCATCGAGCTCCCCAGGCCCTATAGGGAAAGTAGATGCACTGGGGCCGGGCATATCCATAGTAGTGTGTGCAGCATGATCACTCATGTGTGCCATACCCGGCATTGAGTCCATCTCCATCGCTTCCATACCTGCCATTCCGGGATTGTCGAATTTACTGGCTTGAACATCCTTGTCTGACATGCCTATTATTCCTTCAGGCGTAAGGGCAAACGAATGCTGCTGGTCGCTCCCGTGCATAGAGACATACAGGTTCGGTCTGGGCACGTCCGCAGCAGGCGTGTGCTCACCGGTGCCAAGCCAAACGGAAGCATGCCCCGAGCCGTCCTGAGATGTCGCCCTGAATTCGTAGGCCCCGGAGTCCGGGATCGTAATGAGAACGTCATAGGTTTCGGCCACACCAATGAGAAATCGTTTTTCCTGAACAGGCTCAACATCCATACCGTCTGCTGCGATAAGAGTCATTGGCCCACCTGAGAATTCAACATAAAAATAGGTGGTTGAAGAACCGTTAATAATCCGCAATTTAACCTTCTCGCCGGGCTTTGCAGCAATGGCAGATTCCGGTCGACCGTTTGCCAGAAACAAGTCATAGGCTACATCGGCGATGTCCATAGCAGGCATACGCTGAAGTTCTCTTTTGAAGTAGTCACCGAGCATACCCATTCTGGCGGCGCCGAGTATGCTCTGGCTGCTGCTTTTTTGTATCGCATACCATTCACTTCCGCGCTTAAGAGTTCGGTTTACAACATGTGGATCCTCGTCGGTCCAGTCCGAGAGCAGCACCACCTCTTCATGCTTCAGGTCCGTCTCGTCTGTGAGCGGGGCAATTACTATAGCACCGTAAACACCGCTTTGTTCCTGCATCATGGTGTGGGAGTGATACCAGTAGGTGCCACTCTGGCGTATGGGGAACTCGTAGGTAAAACTGGTGCCTGGCTGGATTGGTGGAAAGCTGAGGTAGGGGACGCCATCCATGTCGGGTGGCACAAGCAGACCGTGCCAATGAATGGAGGTTTCGACCTTCATATCATTTTGAACCTGGATGCGGGCCAGGTCACCTTCTTTGAAATGCAAGATCGGGCCGGGAATGCCACCGTTGATTGTCATGGCTTGTGCGGGCTTTCCGGTGATATTGATATCCTGTTCATTGATAGTGAGTTTGTAGAGGACTGTTGCTGCCTGGGCAATGGTTGCAGTCATTGACAGAATAAGGAGAACGCAGAGCGCAGATGTAACTCGTGTATGAAAGGTCATGTAGTTCCCTTTACGATAAAGTATCCAG
>JBFHGS010000347.1:0-4284 GCA_041582995.1 Desulfopila sp.
AAATTTAGGGCTCATCAGAAAATCTTATATCTTTTTTATGACTTCACAGTCTCTCACAACTGTAAGTGGAATCGTCTTGAATAGTTTGCTCACACGTCCATTGTATGTCGTAATAGACAGACAATTCAATATTAACTCAGGTTATCTGCACGTTTTACTTTAACCTTACAGAGTTTTAATAAGTTGATGTGGTGAGAAAAAATGCAAACACCTTGAAGCAGGCAAACAAACTCTACCCACTTTTCCATATTGCTTTTGCCTACCACGATAATGCATGGTGGACAAATTGCGAAACAGCAGATTAAAGAAGCAGTCACGCCTCAGAAGTCCTTTTAGGTATTGACCTCTGATTATGGACATGGTACAGAGGCGCATACATACGCACCCGTAGCTCAGCTGGATAGAGCACCAGGCTTCGAACCTGGGTGTCGCAAGTTCGAATCTTGCCGGGTGTACCAAGTTATAAAAAAGGATCTGAAGATTTTCTTCAGATCCTTTTTTTGTGCCTGCTCTCCTATTACGAAAAATCTCGCGTCCTGCAACTGCCGTGGTAAAATAGCAGCTGACACTTTCAGCACATCATGAAAAATCCGGGTAGCCATTATGTCCAAGCAGTTATCATTTATTGAATCCATTCAGAAACCGCTCGATATCCCATTGGCTGAGCGCGCACGCCCCCAGCAGCTACTTGACATCGTTGGTCAGGAAACTCTCCTGCGTCCCGGCTCGCTGCTTGAGTCCATGATCAGCTCCGACACCTACAGCTCCTTTATTCTCTGGGGACCTCCAGGAACAGGTAAAACCACCATCGCCCGGCTGATTGAACAGACCACAGCCCATGCGTTCTGTTCTTTAAGCGCTGTATTGGCAAAAATCGGTGAAGTAAAAATACTGATGGAGGAAGCAAAGAAGCGTCTACATACAGAGAACCGCAAGACGCTTGTCTTTGTCGATGAGATTCATAGATTTAACAAATCACAGCAGGATGCGTTTCTTCCCTATGTTGAATCCGGTGCCATTGTGCTTATTGGTGCCACCACGGAAAACCCCTCATTTGAGGTGATAAGCGCCCTGCTCTCACGCTGCCATGTATTCGTACTGCAATCACTGGCTGACGAAAGCGTGGCTATCATCCTGAAACGAGCTCTCCAGGAGGTCCCTAAAGAACTTAAAGCCGATGACGAAGCCTTGCTGCTGCTTGCTGAAAAATCCGGTGGTGACGGCAGAAAAGCACTGAACAATCTCGAAATGGTCTGTCGCCGTCTGAGCCGTGGTGAAACCATCACAGCTGAACATGTTTTACAGGGAATTTCTCAAAGATCACTCTTTTATGATAAGCGAGGAGAAGAACATTACAACCTGATTTCCGCTTTCCAGAAATCAATCCGGGGCAGCGACCCGCAGGCAGCCCTCTACTGGCTGGCAAGGATGCTGGAATCTGGTGAAGATCCGATGTATATCACCAGGCGTCTGGTGCGTATCGCTACTGAAGATATTGGACTGGCCGACCCCCAGGCCATTGTTCAGGCTATGGCGATTAAAGATTCCGTACATTTCCTCGGGATGCCGGAAGCATCGACAGCGCTTACCCAGCTCACCATTTATCTCGCTACCGCCCCCAAAAGTAACTCCACTGAAGTTGCCTATTTTGCAGCCCGTGATGATGCCCTTGAAACAGGACATCACAAAGTGCCGCTGCATATCTGCAACGCTCCGACCAAACTGATGAAAGATCTCGGCTACAACAAGGGCTATAAATACTCCCACGCCTTTGCCAACAGCTACAGTTATCAGAAATATTTTCCTGATACCATGGAGGAAAAACACTACTACGTTCCGTCTTCGTATGGTTTTGAAAAGGAAATTCAGAAACGACTGGAATGGTGGGAAGGCCTTAAAAACAAACAACTCGAGAAAGAAAAAGAAGAGAAAAAGTGAACAGGTTTGCCTAAAACTGCTGTCGAAGTAAAAACGGATACCGGCAGAAAGATGCTTTACGGGTTCCCATCACTCCTCGTTCTGTGTGAACCGGACTGTTTCGAGTTCTTTTTTCACACTTTGAGCAATCTGAAGCATGGAGTACGGCTTTTTTACAAACGCTCCTGCCCCAAGCTGCATGGCCCGCTTCACATCTTTATTCTCTGAATATCCGCTGACGATGATCGCTTTCTGCTGCGGATGAATATCAAGAACGCGCCGATACGTTTCAAGTCCGTTGATACCCGGCGGCATCAACATATCTAGCACGAGCAGATCCACACATTCTTTTTCAAGATATTTCACAGCCTCCTCTCCAGAACTGCAGACAATAACCTCATAACCGAAACGTGTGAGCATTTTCTGGGCAATATCACGCTGCAGCGGTTCATCATCTACAACCAGGATTTTGCCTGTTCCAAACATCTCCTGACCGGTAGAATGCTCCTCGGGCTTCTGAGCTCCAACACCATCTACAGCCGGAAAATACACAGTAAACGTTGTCCCTTTGCTGGTGGTGTCAACTTCTATGCTGCCTCCGTGCTCATTGACCACATTCCAGACAACGGTCAACCCCAGCCCGGTGCCGCTCATCCCCATCACTTTACGGGTATAGAAAGGTTCAAAAATGTGTTTCACATTGTCAGCCAGAATACCCGACCCGTTGTCAGCCACTTTCATGACCACCAGTTTATCAATAGTATCCCTGCCTGAAGCATCACTGCCGCTATTCACGGTTTCAACAGAAGTACTGATGCAAACCTTACCAGCGCCATCTATTGCTTCAACAGCGTTGATAACCAGATTCATCACCACTTTCTGAATATGCACAGGAGAGCAGTGCATAAATATAGTGTCTGCACCATAGCTGGTCTCTACCTCCACCCCGGGATAGCGGTCTATCAGCTGTTTAAATTCAACTGAAAGAAGATACTCATCGATGAGGTCTTCCAACTGTACCCGCTGTTTATCCCGCACAGCTCCCTGCGTCAGGGTCAACAGGTCGGCAACGATTGCTGCGGCTCTTCTGCCCGAAGAGAGAATGGTCTCAAGTGGCTCTCGCAACTCGTTACCATTTGAGAGTGTGCTCAATAACAGTTCCGGATAACTCACAACTCCGGAAAGGATGTTATTCAGGTCGTGGGCTACTCCGCCAGCGGTCATGCCGACGGCAGCCATCTTCTCACTCTGCATAAGCTGCATCTGGGTAGCCTTCAATTCATTCAGCGCCTCAACCAGTTGCCTGTTCTTCCACTCCAGATCGTCGACAAGCCTCGACTTGGCGATGCTGACCGCTTCAGCAGCCAGTTGATCACGCTCCGCCTGCTCACGTCGTTTACGTTCTGAAATATTGAAGACGCGCATATCGAAACCCTGCAGACGGCCGTTTTCATCCCGCACGCTATAGGCTGAAAGAGACGCCGGAAAAATCAGGCCATCTTTGCGTTTGAGTAGTATTTCTCTATCACGGATCTTATCCTCGGTTTCAAGCTGATACCTCACTTCATCACGCTCAAGCGGATCAGCATACATCTGGTGGCCAATATCACTCATCTGCTCGATCAGCTCTTCAACTGAAGAATATCCAACCATGGAAGCAAGAGCTGGATTGGCCTCAAGAATGCGCCCTTCCGGGGTAGTCCTGAATATACCCTCCAGGGCGGAGGTGAAAAGATGTCTGTAGCGAACCTCTGCTTCAGAAATCTCTTCAAAAGCTTTCATGCGGTCGGTTGCCACGGTGACCATGCGTGACAGTGTTTTTACAAAATCATGATCCACTGAATCTAGCTGCTGAAAATTCTCAGTCGCGACAAAGGCCAGAACCTGATAGTTCCTGTCATCATCAATTACCGGCAGAGTAAAAACAGTATCGCTCTTCTCACGTTCAGGACCATCACTTCCGGTGACGTCTTCGCTCTCACTACCTTCTAGGCGAACAGGCAATTGCTGCTCGATGAGATCTGTAGCCTGACGAATGATTTCATCTTTGGATCTGGCATGGGAAAAACTCTCGGCTGCTGTATTTAATATCTGGAGCTTTCGAGTGTAATGCTCAATGGTGGAGATCATCACATTAACCTGATCCATCATTGTGCCCAACTGATCAGGCGCCCCACTGTTACTTATACGTGCCGAGAAATCCCCATCAGCTATCTGCCGCAGGACCGAAGAGGTCGTACGTATTCTTGGCACCACCAGGCGATAAACAATCAACGCCTCCAGTACCGTTGTCAATGTAATCGTCACCAGCGCCCCTACAAGAAAGAGCAGCATAACCTTTCGTTTTAAGGCAAGTACATCTTCTCC
>JBFHGS010000348.1:0-4268 GCA_041582995.1 Desulfopila sp.
ATGTAAAGAGTGTACTGTGCTTGAGATAAAGGATCTGGCGCTGGATACGGTTGCCGAGCAAATGACGGAAGTGACGGGAGATTTGCTGGATAAATATGGGGAGCGCTGGCAATATTCGCTGGCTATCAATGATCTGTATTTTGATCATGCTGTGGCCTCGCTGGTGATGCGTGGCTACAGTGCTGATGCCCCGCCTTTCAGCATATCTGCCGGAGATGGAAGCCCATCGGCATTTCTGCGAATCCAAAATGACAGTTATCAGAAGGCTACTGTTCCTGAGCCCTTGCTCTTTCACGGCTGGCAGTTGATTGATGAACTGAATCGATTGATGCAGAACCAGCCGGCGAGTGGCTATATAACTCCGCCGCATATGGTTACCGGGAAAAATATCTGGCCAAAAGAGGAACGACTTAACCTGTTTGATCCGAAAAATGATTATAGAAAAGACTATCTGCACAATTGGAGACAGGGGAGTCGGCAGTGATAAAATCCCGGCTTTATAGTATTCAGTCGAAGCTCTCGATGGTTTTTCTGATTGCAACCCTGATTATTGGCAGCGGGGGGTGTCTCTCGCTCTACTTTTCCACTCAGCTACTTTCGGCTACGCAACTCTTCGTCGAGACGACTCTGCCCACAATTACCGATGCCAACGCACTTCACTTGACCGCGCTCAAAATAGAAAGTTATGCCAAGGAACTTTCGAGGGGAAACCAGCGTGAAGGTCTCGAAAACACATATGAAAATATGAGCATGATGCTCGACAATCTTGAAGACCTGACTGCGGGTATTTCCCAAAAAGAAAGCCATTTTGACATCCTGACGCTGAACTGGTTGAGCCAGGCAATTCGCAATCAGGCACAGTTGGTATTTCAGCTGGAGGCTCAGTTACTTGTAATCCATGTGCAGGAGCAGCATAAAAGGCAGAGTCTATTGTTCAAGCTTGGGGGAAACCCGGTACTCATCAATGATACGCAGGGGCTGAAAGTCCTGGAAGGTGAACCTCATGCCGTCATTCATGAATTTGTTATAGAGTTGCTCGCTTATCTCAATCAACTTGATTCAATTGAAAATTCAGAAGAATTGAAGGATCTTGAAACGGCATATGCCGTTAGCCGCCAAAGTTTAGCAGATATTGCAGCGCAGAAAAGACCGGGTAGCTATGAGGGGGCGGCGTCTGAAATGCTGGAGATTCTTGGAGGTGTTGATGAAGTGTTTGCCATGCAACGTAAATATTTTCATATGGAAGGTAGTATCAGGGTATTTATTACTGAGTTGAGTGATCAGGTCGATCAGTTTACACAACTGACCAATACCTATGTGTTTGAGGTGTTCAGTCATTTTCAGCGGAGTGCTCAGCTGGTTATGGAAAGAGAGAGACAGAGCCTTTCTCTCACAGTCACGTTGATGATGTCTTCCATTATTTTCCTCTCTATTCTCTACTGGCGTATCGTGGTCCATGGGTTTGGCGATAGGCTCAGCCTGATAAGCAGAGTTATGGGTACCGGTCTCGGGAAAGAGAATGTTGAGAAACTGCCGATTGAGGGGCGTGATGAAATTGCTGATATGGCCCGTGCAGCGAAAGATCTGCTGGGTAAGGCTGAAAAACTGAATACTATGGCGAGAATCGATGACCTTACACAAGTGTATAACCGGCGTAGATTCTTTGAATTGGCCGAGAAGGAAGCCCGCAGAGTTGCCCGCAGAGCTTCATCTACCACTCTCGTAATGATGGATATAGACAATTTCAAAATGATTAATGACACTTATGGTCATTCTTTTGGGGACAGAGTGTTAGTGCATACTGCAAAGAACTGTCGTGAGGCTATCCGGACAATTGATCTGTTTGCACGGTATGGCGGCGAGGAGTTTGTGCTGCTGATGCCGGAGACAGGCCTTAAAGAGGGATTGGGAGTAGCCGAACGGATCCGCAGGACAATTGAAAAAATGGATCTGGCCACAGATAGCGGTGCTTTTGTTAAGGTGACTATAAGCATAGGTGTTGCCGAAGCGAACCTCGCTGAGGTGACAATCGATCAGGCTTTGATTAAGGCTGACCAGGCGTTATACCGGGCGAAAGAACTGGGGCGTAACAGGGTGGAAATATGGGACCCTGCGGAACCGGTCGAAGGAGAAGATACGACAGTATGATACCGGGTTTATGCAGAATATATGGTTGAATTGCTGGCTGGACGTTCTCATGTTTTAAAATGATTCAGGCTCTTCTGCACAGCTTCACTGTGTTGGCGAATGGCTGCAAATTTAGCCCTGATTGTTTCTGCCGGGATATCCGGATTTTTCAGTTCGCTGTCCAGCGCTTCTATGGCACTTCGCAGATGAGCATGGTCTTGTTTGGCAATTGATATGGTGGTTTTCAGGGAAGTGATCATTTCCCGAATGGCGATTTCTTCGGTGTGCAGAAAATCATTTTTACGGATCCGGGTAATGACCGAAAGGTTGCCTTCAGCTACTTTTTTAAAAACGCTTCTGAAGCTGTAGAGCGGGCCGAAGACTCTGTGAAAGATGAAAATTGAGTGGGCTGATATGAGTAACGTAACAGAGAGGATTGCCGGCCAGAATCGCTTGTGGAGCAGCAACAACTCCCTTGCTGCCTGATACTGCTGTTCGTTGATTTCACTGGAACTCATTTGCAGAATACTTGGCAGAAACACCAGAAATGCAGAAAGTGTAATAGCTAAGAGAATATAAATTACGATGATGGCCAGAAATTTGTATTGCAATCTGTCAACAAAAATTTGCTTCCTGAAAATTTTCTGATCCATATCTACCACCTTTTCAAGTCTCACCTGTTGGGTGTTGGCTGTTTGCGCCTTCATATAAACAACTCTCAGAGCGTATTGGTTGTCAGGATAATTTTACATATAAATAAGTAAAAGTACAATTTTACGTTGATTTATTTACGTATTTCAAGAGACTGTAAGGAGGGCCTTCATAGCAGAAGTACACTAGATATGTATGTGTAGTTTACCTCTCATGCAAGAGAATACGTGGTCGCAGACACAGGAGTCGTTTCAGAATGCAGAAACACGAGTGTGAGAAAAGATCTTTTTGTGATGGTGGTAAAAGATCCGTCGGGGACTTCAAACAGTTTCTCAGATTCAGATCACAGAATCAGGGGTTTACCCTGATAGAGCTGGTTACCGTCGTTATTCTGATGGGAGTTCTCGCCCTTATGGCATTTTTTGCGTACCGGAAGTATGTCTACAAAGCTGAGGTAATTACAGCAGTTTCTGATATTGCCGCCATGGAGAAAGTCATCTATGGTTACACTATTGATTATGGTGGCTCTTATCCTCCTGACCTGAGCGCTGTTGATTACGGGGGATTTAAAGACCCGTGGGGAAATGTTTATGTCTATGAACTTGACCTCACTCTGGCCCCGAGAACAAAGGGAGGGGTAAATATCAATACGGATTATGATCTCTACAGTTCGGGACGGGATGGAATCTCGGCACCTGATGTGGCTGCGCCAGCCAGCCTCGATGATGTGATCCGGGCCGGGGACGGCCAGTATAAGGGAAGGGCAGAGCAGTACTGATTCCGCTTTGACTATGTATTCGCCATTTCAGGTTTTGTCAGCTCACCGGGTAAACGCAATTTTTTGATATAACGGGGAAGATAATGGACTTTTCGGAACAGGATCTGGATGATTTGAAATACGCAAAATCTCTGCTGGAAAATCCTGGTCTTGCAGCAAAGATCACGAGTGCCATAGGTGCTCCGGTGGAAAAGGGGTTCGATCTGTTGCCGAAAGGCTGGCATAAGATGGTTGAGAAGAGTGTCCGTAAAGCTCTGGAAGTGTCGGTCCACTCGGCTATCCTGACGCTGAACAGCAGGCAGAAACAGGAGTCCGCAAACCGCTTTCATAAGGTTATGGCTGCAGGTATTGGTGCGGCCGGAGGTTTCTGGGGTTTGCCAGCTCTCACAATTGAGCTGCCGCTTTCAACCACGGTGATGCTGCGCTCTATAGCTGATATTGCCAGAAGTGAAGGGCACAGTCTTGAATCTCCGGAGGTGAAAATCAGTTGCCTTGAAGTTTTTGCTTTTGGTGGTCCGGACAAGCGGGATGACGGAGCGGAGACAGGGTATTTTGCCGTGCGTACAGCCCTGGCCAAAGCGGTTAATGATGCCGCAAAATATGTGGCGACAAAAGGGCTTGCTGAAAGTTCCGCGCCTGCATTGGTACGGTTTATGACCCAGGTTGCCTCACGTTTCGGAGTGCAGGTGACAGAGAAAATAGCCGCCCAGTC
>JBFHGS010000349.1:0-4267 GCA_041582995.1 Desulfopila sp.
ACTATCAGGAACTCTGGAAAACGTTCCATACCGCTATTGCCAACCCGGACAGGGATAACCCCGGCCTCCAACGCCAACTTATGCCAAAACGCTACTGGAAATATCTGGTGGAGATGGGAGACTAAGGGTCCGTGCACAATTATTCCTTCCTGTATACTTTCGCATTGCAGACAACTTGTATCCGCGATACCTTTAGCTAAGGCATGAGGAGTGAAGTGTCAGGAGTAAGGTGTAAAAACTCAACTCTTAATCAATCCGAGACATGTCATATATAGAGTTGAGGGGACAGATTTTAGAATATTGATCCTGATCGTGTCGGCAGGTGGTCTGCGTAAAACTATCTAAAAATGAACACATACTGTGTTTCGGAAGGAAATATATATGATTTCAACAGTCATACAGGAGGCAAATAATGCAATTTAGTATCGGGGTAGAATACGCATTCCATTCACTCTTTTACATGGTGGATCTGCCTGAACATAAAACTATTGGAATAAAGCAGATTGCAGAGCTAAACGGACTGACTGAAACATATCTTTCTAAAGTTTTTGCCAAGCTCAGAAAGGCTGGCATAGTTCGGTCAATTCCCGGTGTAAAAGGCGGATACGAGTTGGCCAAAAGTGCTGAAGACATCTCATTCTGGGACATAATCGAAGCAGTTGAAGGACCATCATATTGTTTTCAATGTGCTGAGATTCGCAAGAAAAACATATTCGTCGATGACCCAAGTGTTTTCAGCGACAAATGTCCCTGTCTTATAAAAGTGGTTATACAGGAAGCGGAAGAACTCATGAGGAACCATCTGCGAAGTAAGTCTCTTCACTGGTTACATGAGCGTGTGCATAAGGACTTTTCTGCCGAAAAGAAAAAAGGAATAACTGACTGGTTAAAATCTGTATAATCTCACAGCTGAGGCGACATAACAGATTTCTATATCGCCTCAACAGCAAGTAGTGATTAACTCGTTTTCACTCTGTTCCCGCCTTCAGCTTTACTACGGTATAAGGCCTGATCTGCAAGACGCAGCAGGGAATCAAGACTGTCACCTTCACCATAACTGGTGACACCGCAACTGATAGTAAGCTTCTCCCTTGGATCATCCCCTTGTATCCCGGCATCGGGCCATTTCAGTTGCTCAACAAGAAGCCGTATTCGTTCAGCCATATGGGCTGCTTCTTCAATACCTGACGTTGTCAACAAGGCAAACTCATCTCCACCCCAGCGCGCGAGGGTATCTGTGGGTCGCACAGCCTCACCAATGCCGGTTGCCACTTTCTTGAGCACAGCATCGCCCACTATATGCCCCAGAAGATCATTCACCTCTTTAAACCCGTCAAGATCCATCATAATGATACTGATGGGCTGGCGATTTCTTGAATAACTGTATATTGCTTTACTGAAGTCCGTTTCGAGTTTGCGCCTGTTGGCAATGCCTGTCAGCTCATCGAGAACGACAAGCTTTTCGACCTTAAGCTGATAGCGATTTATGGTCATAAGAGTAAGGAGAATGACAAGAGCAGAAGCACAGATACCGATCGTAATTGTCCGCCAGAAATTCATGCGTGCAAGTTGCAGGGCGCTTGTCTCACTCTGTTCTACAAACAGCAACCAATCGAGTTCACTGATATAGCGGACGTTCAGCAATATCTTCTCGTCATTATGAATATATTCATAATAAACAGGATCTTCAGGCAGGGAAAGAATTGCAGCTGTATGATCTTTCAACCCATCCTGATCGGCAATAGACATCTTTTCAATCAGCGAGGCATCCCGATGCACCTGAATCAGACCCTGCTTATCCGTCAGGTACACATTACGATGGAACCTCTCCTGGTAGTTGTTAACCAGACGAGCCACACTTGAGATTTTGAGCCCGACTCCCGTCACGCCGAGTAACCTGCCGGAATCATCTGTAACTTTATAATTTATAAAGAGTGTCAGTATATTGTTGGATGTTTCATCAGTATCAACATCGAGTTCGTATTCTTTGCCTAAAGCAATAAAACGGTAGTACCAGACATCATGCTCGTCACTCGGATCTATCTGCTTATGCACTCCTTTGATATGATAGTAGGTTGAGCTCTGCGCGGAGATAAAGAAAGCCGTAAAAAAGCCATAACTCTCTTTGATTTCTGCCAGGTATTTCTGTATTTTTTCAGTATCAACCTCACCATCCAGAACCCAGTCTTTCAAAAAAGTATCGGTTGCCATGCTTGATGCGACAAGAATTGGACGAGTCAATTCAGCTGTCAACTCAGAATAGATATTACTCATAGTCAACGGCAGATCTTTCTGCAGTATTTCACTATGAACAGCAGCTTTGGTGATATTGTAATTAATGACACTCACACCAACAAACGCTAATAATAAAATAACAGCCAATGCAACCAACAGTCTGTTACGAGGATTCACTCTTCTCATCAAATCAGCCCTAATCCGTCAGCCGTCTTGCTGGCTGTATGTTTTCTGGTGATGCTACGCTCTGCAAAACAAGGTTGTAATACTCCATATCCTATTTGATTGTGGATATGCAAAACACCATAGCATACCATTATTGCTGGATAGAACCTCACTTATATTTCATATAAACGAGTATACTCGTTAATGGGCGGAAAGAAATCGCCGTATATCTGTAATTTTGAAGGTTAGGTCGAAGTCTGTGAGTTTCTGAGTTTTCCAGAAGGTAACGAGAGGACTGATCGGAGATAAAATCTTATCTGATTCCCCCTAATCCTCAGCTTCGCAACCTGTGAGACGGATTGAATTTTTCTGTATCTGAATGAGGGGACACATAGAGGAAAAGCTTAAGGTAAACGAGATCGAAAACGAGCGATTCTTAGCCATTCATTCCTGCAAGACGAAATACCCCCTGTTCAAAATGAAGGGTATTTATACAGGCAAATTCCTGTTCCAGCCGAAACATATTTTCTATCGGCATACCGAGGATATCACAGAGCAGAACACGATTGACTCCAGCATGGGCAACGACAGCGACACAGGCAGCATTACCCTCGAGAATTTTTTTAAAGCCCCTCTTTGTCCGTGCCAGCAAATCACCAAAACTTTCCCCACCCGGTGGACGAAAGTTGCTCAGTTCTCGCCCCCGTTCTTCATAGCTTCCGGGATAACGTTTCTGCACCTCGGCAACAGTCAAACCCTCCCAGTCGCCGAGATGTATTTCGGCCAGATCTTCGATAATCTCAGGCACGCCACCTATACATGAACAAAGAATTTCTGCACTTTCACGGCAACGAAGAAGCGGGCTGCAATATATTGCACCTATTTTTCCAGCAGGAAGTTTTTCAGGCAAAGCACGAATCTGCTCTCTGCCATGATCGGTGAGAGCAAGATCACTGCGACCTATAAAACGACGTGGGCTGTAACGGGGAATTTCTCCGTGACGGATAAGGTAAACTGTTTTCATATCTATAACTTCAGTAGAATCTCTTCGACTGTCATTCCAGTACTGTTTTCCATCAGCTGCTGTAAGGCCATAGCATTGGCCAGACGTTCACGGATTGCAGCGCAAGCCAGCCGGTCATCTGCATAGAGTTGCAGCTTCTCTCTGAACCGTTCTTCAACAGTCATTCTTCGAGTCCCCCGTACAAGCTTATCCGCCAGACAGACCAGTTCCTTTTCCGTCATCTTTCCTGAGGCAGGCACGCAGGCATCCCGGTGCAGACCAACACTTTCTGAAAGGCCGCCAAAACCGATTTTTTTGAGCATCTCTGAACCCGCTAGTTCATGGCCAGGTACTCCTTTAGCTATATCGTGAAGGAGTGCGCTGTTATAGACAAGGTTGAGATCAAGGGCCAGACCGTGCCGGTTGAGTTCCTCTCCAAGCAGCAGAGCTATATCGGCAACAGCCCGCCCATGGGCCACTCCCCGTTCGGGCATTGTCAGCTCAGCCAGAACTTCTACTTCAGCCGCTGTCCCTATTGCCATCGTCGCCGCACGGAGATTCAAAGCATTATAATCCTCGGGTGTATCGGCATCCATCAGAATGCCCTGATCCCATACTGCCACGTCGGTACCGGGCAACCTTTCCAGCAGCGTCTGCAGCCCCCCACTACCATCATGTTCCAAAATATCAGAAATACAACGGACAGGAATGAGAGGAGGATGCCCACGTTCACCTTGAAAGCAGGGATACACCACGCTTTCCCCATTAAAACGTGAGATGAGAAGGTCGAGCGTTGCAGGACGAATGAGCGGAATGTCAACCGGCAGGATAAAAAAACCATCCACTCCAGCAAAATGCGGTAAT
>JBFHGS010000350.1:0-4263 GCA_041582995.1 Desulfopila sp.
CGAAGAGGTCGTACGTATTCTTGGCACCACCAGGCGATAAACAATCAACGCCTCCAGTACCGTTGTCAATGTAATCGTCACCAGCGCCCCTACAAGAAAGAGCAGCATAACCTTTCGTTTTAAGGCAAGTACATCTTCTCCGTTAATCTTCAGGTAAAGGCTGCCGATCAATTTTCCATCAGCACTTATGGGTGAAAGACTTGAAATTGCTCTGTGTCCCTTCGTATCGACAAAACGCACCTGCTGATTGTGATCAAAACTCCGGTCTAACTGGTTTCGCTCTTTAGCGTCGAGATAACTGAGATAATGTTTCCCTTCTTTTTCAGGATCGGCAGTAAAAAAAACTGTGCCATCTTTCTTGAGCACAAAGGCTTCAATAACTTCAATATTAAGCAAATCAGACAAGACGGAAAAATCTTCAACACTGCTGAAATTCAGGGCTCGCTGCGACATCAAGGCCGCAGGAAGGAACATCTTCTCGGAAACACCAAGATCTATTTCATGGCTGAAGCGATTGCTGTAATACACCCCGATCAGGGTCAGCATTATGCTTTCGATAATCAAAATCGAAAGACTGATTTTGAGAGGGATGCTGTTAAAAATACGGCTCATCCGCCATACTCCGGGTCAGTAACACATTCGTCAGGCAATAGTGAGACACTCACCCTGTTAACAAAATTGCATGGATGCGGTGCCGATCAGCGTAAAAGATATACATCAAAGATAACCGGAGTACTATGCACTATGCAATAAGAGTCGCGTATTATTATTCAATTTCAGAGAGAGATTTCTGCATTTTTTATGAAGACCACATGAATACACTCTTGTAAACGCTTTCATTGTATTATCTGATGATCTCTCTTTTTCATCACGAATGATGAGGTGTTAGGCGCTAAGAGTAAATGGCATATACAGCAGTGCACTTTATTTCAACAACTTCTATCAATACAAACACATAGCCAACGACTTGACGGGTGCACTTCACACCTCACTCTTCACTTTTGAGGCCTCAACTGATCAGGCTGGAATTAAAAGGTTATCAGATTGTATTTTTTTAGATGAGAATACACAAAAAAAAGCAGACCGCCACCAGGGCTGCCTGCTTTTTCACTTCTATTTCCAATAATTAAGAAGATTTATCGTTTAATATCCAGAAAAATCACCATTATCGACTGCACTGCTCAACAAGGTACATTATTGAGCGGTAATGAATACCGGAATGGAGCGACAATCCAATTTCACACGTTCTGCTGTTTGAGTACCCGGCAGTTGCCCCGCCTTGCAACACCGCAGGACGTAACTCTTGAAGCGCCTTCGCATTCAACTCAGGAAAAGTGAACCCTCTATCACCTGCAAAACCGCAGCAGCCGACTTTTTCAGGAACTACCACATTCTGAGCACAAGCCCTGGCCACAGCCAGTAATTTAGAGACGAGCCCCATCTTCGTTAATGAGCAGGTTGAATGAACAGTTATAGTTTCTTCGAGTTGCTTAATATCGAGATGTTGCATCACGAAATCATGTAAAAACTCAACAGGGTCATAGAGCTTCAAACGTTTATCCATCACTTCACGCATCCTGTGCATGCAGGGACTGGTATCGCAAATGACCGGCACAATACCTGAGCCGCTCACCCGAAGAAGCTCTCTCTCAAGCTCCGCCGATTTTTCATCTGCCTGCCGAAATGCACCCTTGCTGTTGAATGGAACACCGCAGCAAAGTTTTTCCATCTCTGCTGGATAAATAATCCCGAAGCCTGCACGCTTCAAAACTGTTTCGGTTACCTGCGACAAGAGATGCTGCTCGGTGTCCCTCCGCGACGGCCCCATTGTGCGTGAAATACAACTGGGGAAATACACAACCTGCCGTCCAGCCGAACTGGCAACATTAGCATAGCTTCGCCTTGGTGCCCCTTTAGGCATTTCTGAAGTCCAGAGCGGTAAACGGTTCCCGCTCAATTTACGTGCTTTCACAGCAATAGCTGACATGGCAGACGTCCCCAGAACCCTGTGAATCAGATCAACACCCTGCAGTCCCAACCGTACCATGGATGTCACCAACCCATAGTTCCTGGCAACAACCCTTGCAAGGGTCTCACGAGAAGTACCTGCAACCCGTATCCTTCGTAATTCCTTCGTCAGTTCACCTGTGTTGATTCCAACCGGGCAGGCCGTTTTACATAGGCCGTCAGTGGCACAGGTATCATCACCATCATACTGATACGCCTTGATCAGCGCATCCAATCGTTCCGGAGAACTTTTGGTAGCCTTTAATCTGGAAATTTCCCGTTGTACCGTAATCCGCTGACGTGGTGAAAGAGTGAGATCCCTTGAGGGACAATCCGGTTCACAAAAACCGCATTCTATACATTTATCCACCAGCGGATGAGTCGGGGCCAACGGTTTTAAATTCTCAAGATGCGCCTTAGGGTTAGTGTTGAGGATTACCCCGGGATTGAGCAAGTTATGAGGATCGAAAATCTTCTTGATTCTTTCCATCAATTGATATGCTTCATGTCCCCATTCATACTCAACAAAGGGAGCCATGTTACGGCCGGTTCCATGCTCTGCCTTGAGAGAACCGTCATATTTCTCCACCACCATGGTGCAGACTTCATCCATAAGGTTGCCATACCGCTCAATTTCAGCAGTTGTACCGAAGTCCTGTGTAAAAACAAAATGCAGATTTCCCTCGAGAGCATGACCGAATATTATGGCGTTATGATAATTATAGCGGGACATTACCTTCTGCAATTCGACTGTAGCCTCAGCCAGTCGGTCTATCGGGAATGCCACATCTTCAATGATAACCGTGGTACCTGTCTCACGTACTGCTCCAACCGCCGGGAAGAGTCCCTTACGTATGTTCCAGAGTTTTGTATACTCCTCAACCTTGTCAGTAAAATCAAGTGGTCGCAGCAGTGACAGTCCGTCAAGAGATTCTCTGATTGTGGTGATTTTACTCCGCAATTCCGCTTTATCGGCAGCTCTCGTTTCTACCAGCAGCGCTGCGGTACCGTCAGGCAAGCCCTTCAGATACTCGGGCATACCTGCTTTATCTTCAACCGAACGGAGCGCCGCCCGATCCATCAACTCAACGGCAGCTACCGGTTGCTGTCTCAGTATCTGGGTTGCCTCGCAAGCATCTTTAATCGTTTTAAAGAGAATCAGGGCGCTGGCTTTGTTGGCGTATTCCTCGACAGTGTCATAGGTGATTTCTGAGATGAAAGCCAGTGTTCCTTCCGAACCAATCATCAGGTGAGTGATGATATCAATCGGATCACTGTAATCAACTAGAGCATTGAGACTATAACCTGTCGTATTTTTAATTTTGAACTTGTTGCGGATTCGCTCGGAAAGAACCGGATTAGCGTTCACATCAACAGTGAGCTGCCGGATCGCCTCATATATATCCGCCCGCTTTTTACGAAACTGCTCACAACTTTCCGGATCACCTGTATCCAGGATCGTCCCGTCCTGAAAGATAATACGCATCCGGGCAACAGTTTTATAACTGTTCTGAGAGGTGCCGCAGCACATTCCGCTGGCGTTATTTGCAGCAATACCACCAATCATCGCTGCATTGATCGAAGCCGGATCCGGACCGATTTTCTTACCATAGGAGGCAAGACAGCTATTGGCATGCTTACCAATAACACCGGGTTGAAGCCGAATTTGGCGGCCATCGTCCAGAACATCTCGTTTTTGCCAGTGCGAGCCGGCGATAATAAGGACAGAATCTGATATGGCTTGTCCTGAAAGACTGGTACCAGCCGCTCGAAATGTAACCGGTACGCCACATTCATGTGCGGTTTGCAATAACCGGGCAACCTCGCTCTCATCTTTGGCCTTCAAAACTATTTGAGGAATCAACCGATAAAAGGAAGCATCAGTACCGTAAGCCAAAGTCCGTAACGGATCAGTTATTATCCTCTCTGTATCTACATACGACTCAATTTTCTCAAAAAAACGTTGATACACACCGGATAAAGCGTTGCTGTTGGTACCATTTCTCATGTGGTCTTTCCTCCCTGACCAAAATTGTAGCCCACAAACGTATTCATGTCGTGTTTTTCTGAATTATTCTGACGCGCCACTGTAAAGCTTCATTTCGGATAAAACTGTTGAGATACCCGGATTAAAGACACTTACAGAATAATTTTTTCTGTATTGACAGATAGTAAGTATTCTCAGTTGCGTTTGCCAGCGCAAGGATAACTCACATCAAAAAAGTCAGCCGGTAGCCCGCCAGATGCGGCTCCGAC
>JBFHGS010000351.1:0-4242 GCA_041582995.1 Desulfopila sp.
CCCGCATATTTCCTTTACCGTCAGGTAAGATCGGATTACAGGCTGAATCGTTAAGGTCTTGGATTGTTACATTCCTCTAAAGGTCAATACCAGGAACCAGGGAAGCAGAAAGCTCCGTAGTATGTTACGATAACAGATTCGTAGAATGTGAAAGCTATGTGACTGTAAACATATATATTATAAGATAGGAATGAGCTATGCCTAACAAGATGAAAGCAATTGTCACAACAGGCAACGGGGGGTACGACAAACTGGTCTACACAGATGTCCCTGTCCCTGAAATTGGCCCGGAGGACGTGCTGCTACGTGTACTCGCTGCGGGTATGAACAATACGGAAATCAACACCCGGCTTGGCTGGTATTCTTCAAGTGTTACTGACTCAACTTCCGCCGTTGTCGGCCAGCAGGGAAAATCACAGGTTCAGAAAGCGGATGGTGGCTGGAACAAGGCAACCCCTTTTCCATTTATTCAGGGAACTGATTGTTGCGGGTTGGTGGTGCGTGTCGGCAGTGATGTTGATCCTGCCCTCATGGATACGCGGGTTCTGGTTCGGCCATGTATCCGTCATCGAGGTTTTCAATCCTTCGATAATATCTGGCTGGGTTCTGATTTTGATGGTGCTTTTGCTCAATATGTAAGGATTCCGGGCAGCGAAGTCTTTCCGGTGTCGTGTGACTGGACGGATGCGGAGCTTGGTTCCATCCCCTGTGCATATGGAACTTCCGAAAACATGTTGCATCGTGCCGGGGTGATGCAGGGTGAAACTCTTCTTATCACCGGGGCTTCGGGTGGAGTGGGATCAGCGACAGTGCAGCTCGCCAAACGCCGGGGGGCAAGAGTTATTGCCATAGCCGGTGAGTCAAAACTTCAGGCAGTACAAGAGCTTGGTGCAGACATGGTGATAGGGCGAAGTTTTAACCTGTTGGACGTGCTCGGAGAGCAGGTTGTTGATGTGGTTGTGGATAATGTCGCAGGTAATAGTTTCCCGGATATGTTGAAAATCTTACGCCGTGGCGGACGATTGGTATCATCAGGAGCTATTGCAGGTCCTGTTGTGAGTCTTGATATGCGTGATATGTATTTAAAAGATATTTCTCTGATTGGTACTACATGCTGGGATGAACCTGTTTTTCCAAATCTTGTGAGGTATATCGAACACAATGAGATCAAGGCAGTTGTGGCAGAGACATTCCCGCTTTCAGCGATCGTGGCAGCCCAGAAGAAGTTTTGTGAAAAAAAACATGTAGGTAAATTTGTGTTGATTCCTCCGCAGGAATAAGGGGGGAGGTTACTCCATACAACATCTGCTACTGTTTGCTGCCATTGGTTTGCCTGACACTATGGGATAGACCGTGATCAGCAAAGGCTATTGGGTAAAGGTTTTTTTTGCGTATGTGGCAGTTTGGAACTGCATTACGATGTTACGTCTATAGCAAGAGTGTCCGTCTCACTGATACCTGATTCCCGTAATTTATCGAGAAGCTGTTGCATAAGGTCGTCGACAGAATTTTGGGCATACGATGCCATTGCTTCTTCTTGCGGAGGGGGAGGCGGCGGAGGCTGTGAAGCGGTTTCACTGCTTTCGTCATCCAACATCTGCAGAGGTTGGGTGAAGCCATTATTATTCAGTAAACTGAGAAGTTCCTCACCATTAAGCCCTCCATCCTGATCAGCATCATATGTGCTGATCGCATCATCGACATCAATGGTATTGCCGGTTACTTCTTCTATCCCTTTGGCAAGGGTTGAAAGTTCGGTTTTGGAAACCAGACCGTTACTATCCGTGTCAGAGAGCTTGAAAGCGTCCTGGTCTGGTGGTGGAGGCTGGCGCTGCATACTGCTGCGCATCGTCGCCATTGTGCTCGCTGAGCTACTGATGCTACTGATCATGTTACTCTCCTTAAATGAATACAGCTGCAAAGCCGTCGTTAGAAAACGGAATATCCCATATCCATTGTATCGGTCGAAAAGTAGCCGGGTGTATGGTGGAAGTTATTCTTTGCTGTAACAGTATGTATCTGAGGTTTTACTTTTCACTCTGAACGCCTACAAATTGATATCCGGCTCCACGAACTGTTTTGAGATAGCGAGGAACTACGGGGTCATCCCCAATTTTCTGGCGTATGCGCGAAACGTAAAGGTCGATATTCCGATCGTAGCCGTTATATGCAACGTTATAGAGTTCCTGATGGATTTCGTCCCGTGTCACAACACATCCGGATTTACGGGCCAGGTACCAGATTACTTCAAACTCAATAGTGGAAAGGTGTGCCTGCTGATCAGTGACGAAAACGTCACGCATCTGCGCATCAACAGTCAGGTCTCCAAACTGGAGCACTCGCTGAACCCGCTCTGTTTTGAATCGGCGTAACAATGACCGTATATTGGCTGCAGTTAAGGCAATGCTATTTGAAGCAGGCAGCGCAATGTCCGCCCCAAGACTCAGTGCAAGTAAACTGAACTGCTCATTGTCCTGTTTAGAGAGAATAACAAGTGGCCCGGCATACAGATCTCTTGCTTTCTGGCAAAGTGCCAATTCATGGGTACTCTGTTCCATGCAGTTGATTACAATAAGAGTAGGAAGATTTTCTTCCAGAGATGGCGCTAATTCTGCTGATTTGGTCACGTGCCTGACCAGGATGTCATCTTTAGCCAACTGTTCCTGGAGTTCGGAATGTGATCCTTCTTGAATTGTTATATACAGGACTGTTGTTATGCTCATTGATCCGCTCAGTGTATCGTTGTTTTGCTCAGGTAGAGTGAGCAATGTTGTGTATCCGAAGTTAGTATAGAATGGAAATATGCAGGAAATGTGAATACGACTGAGTTTTTTTAAATGCTTTTGGTTGTAGCGTTTTTCAGTGTGGGATTCTCATGTTTCTGTCCCAAAAATCGTGTAAACAGAATAAAGTTGAGAGCAGGTCATTTTTTTTCCATATTTGAACTGTACGTTATCTTTTTTTTAGGAGCGAAGAGTATAACAGAGCTTTTCATTTGTAGGTGTTGAAGCTGAGGCACCTGTCATTACTGCACTTCAGGTGATTTAGGTGAAAATCAGGATCAGGCATAAACTTTTCTTCACATTATTTTTAACCAGTACCGTGGTCGCTGCCGGGTTATTCCTATTTTTGCAGTGGAGCTTTGACCGAGGTTTTCTGAACTATGTAAAAGGTCAGGAAATGGCTCAGCTGGATCAACTGGCAGAGGAAATCACTAACTATTATGGTGGGAATAATGGCTGGAAGGCCCTTGAGGATAATGAATTTTTATGGATGCGGATTCATCGAGATATTTTCTCTGTTAACAGACAATCGGAACCAGGGCAGCGAAGGCCTGATGATCGCTTTTCACGGCCGGATCGACCGCCATTATCTCCAAGTCCGCCATTATCTCCAAGTGGAGTAGGGGAGCGAATAGTATTATTTGATGCGGATAAGCAGAAGGTTGTCGGAGGACCACCCGAAGATTTCGAAGGTATTACACTCCGCCCGATAATATATAAAGATAAAACGATAGGTTATCTTGGTTTGATTCCGGTGACAGAGCTTTCACAGTCTGGTGATCTAAGGTTTGTTCAGCAACAGACCCAAACGTTTGGTCTTGTTGCTCTGATTATGCTGGCTGTTTCAATTCTTCTCTCTTTTCCAGTAACTATCCATTTGTTGCGGCCTATTCGAGAGTTAACTGACGGAACTTTGAGGCTCATAGGCGGAAAATTCAAAACACGCATTCCGGTCACTACAGGGGATGAGCTGGGGCAGCTTTCAGCCCATTTCAATATTCTGGCAACGACGCTTGAGAAAAATGAGAAATCACGTCAGCAATGGGTGGCCGATATCTCACATGAACTCAGGACACCACTCTCCGTGTTACGCGGAGAAGTTGAGGCGTTACAGGATGGAATCCGTCCTCTTGGTCCTAAAACGCTAGATCCGTTACATAGTGAAATAATGCATCTCGAGCGACTGGTAAATGATCTTTACGAGCTTTCCATGTCAGATATAGGTGCTTTAAACTATAAACGAATTCCTGTAAATCCAGTTGGGATTCTAACTGGAACGTTAGAGCTTTTTGAGCAACGCTTTGCGGGAAAAGGAGTGGAACTCACTTCAAGCTTTCCTCAAGGGTTTCAGAACTCGTTGTTGGGAGACCCGGATCGTTTACATCAACTGTTTACAAATCTGTTGGAAAACTCCTTACGCTACACAGATGCACCTGGAAAACTTGAAGTGCATGTTACA
>JBFHGS010000352.1:0-4204 GCA_041582995.1 Desulfopila sp.
ATAGATTTTCGCCTTTGACTTACCGATATTCATAAACCCGCCGCCCGGCCCCTGTTTATCAATCACCTTGCGGATCACAAAAAGCCAGATACCGAAAAACACCAGAGCCGGGACAATCCATGAAAAGAGAGTGATGAGAAATTTGCTCTCATGCGCCTGGGTAAAAGGCACGTTATATTTCGATAACTGCTCTGCCAGCAATGGATCGACACGATTAGCAATAACAACTTTTTTCCCCTTATTATCTATATCACGCAGCTGACCGACTATATTTCTTTCACGGATGGTGAGCTCAGTCACTTTTCCCTGCTGAAGTAACTGTTCCAGCTCACTGTACGGCACCGGTTGAACTGTTTGCTGACGTATCAGGATATCCTGCAGAATCATGATGCCTACAACAGCTATGACCGCATAAATGAGATTGAGTTTCTGGGATTTATCCATGAAGCATTTCTCCTTTGGATCTTTCCAGTTGTGCAGCGATGATTGGAAAAGTTTACAACATCAACTACTCCCCAAGGAAGTATGTACATATAAGATATATAATACAACATGATCTTACAATGCGTCAGCTTTTAACACGTTTTTTATCTTCAGTCACCTTACCACCCCAATATCTATCTCTGAGATAATATGATTATTTTTTTCAGATACAGTAGTGTATTGTTTCAATGACTCTACGCTTTACCTAACAACTTGGTACTTCTTTTATCACGCCCGCCAGAAGCGATAAACGGGCTCAATATTCACACATAACTTACACCATAAGATGACCGACCTGAATAAATCCGAAGACGCATTTCTGGAATTTCTGAAGAAAATCATTCATTACTGCCTGAAGGCACTTGCAGCCCTGATGATTCTGGTGATTGTTTTCGGCGTAATCGATGTCGGCTGGACAATATATCAACATCTCCTGGCTTCACCCCGCTTTATCCTCACCGCAGGAGACGTGCTGGCTACATTTGGCGCCTTTATGGTCGTTCTTATCGCCATAGAAATTTTTGAAAACATTATTCTCTATCTGCGAGAAGATGTTATACATGTCAAAATCGTGCTCGCAACGGCTCTTATGGCAGTTGCACGAAAAGTCATCATACTGGATTATGATGAACTGGAACCGATGTATGTTTTTGCAACCGGCCTGGTGCTGATCGCAACAGCTGCAGCCTATTATTATGTTCACAAGTTACCCGAAAGCAGCCAGAATCATAATCTGATGCAACGCTGAGTATTTACATAGCTGCTCCCCCCCCCTCTTTCTCAGCACGAATGGTGAGATGTCAGGTGAATGGTGTATACAAAGCAGAGTGTCCTTGTTGATAAAAATTCCGCAGATACACTTTTAGAGTTAAGCCTTCAACGGATGCCGTTCAATCCTCACTCCATACGCCTCACCTGATCAGACTGCTGAGAGGTAGTCACATTTTTTTCACGTCGGATGCTCTAAGCCCGGCTTCTACGCTTAAAGTTTTTTGAACATGAAAGTGTCTTGCGTTAGTTTGCAAACACTGGCATAAGTTGTCCGGCCATATTATCCGCAACTGCTCATTTGAATGCTTTTGTCAGAGATACTTCCCCTTTTTTGACCTTTCGTATAATCACGTTCTCATTACCTCTAACTACACCTTCGTCAGATTTATGTCCGATTTCAAAACTCATTTTCTAGGCGGCCTTTCCGCTGGTACTGCAACATCTGTATATTATTATATTTATCAGCCGGGAACTCTTAATTCGACACAATTAACGGCTGTTTTTCTCTGCGGTGTTGTAGGAGGATTATTACCGGATCTTGATAGCGATACAGGAAAGCCTCTGGAAATATTATTCGGATTGATCTCTGTGATCATCCCCGTCACCTTTTTCAAATATTTTTCAGAATATTTCGTCGTTACTCCTGAGTTCCTTATGTCCTACTTTATCCTGGCTTATCTTCTGATAAACTATGTGATTCTAGAGGGGGTAAAACGGGTTACAAGGCACAGGGGAATTATGCACAGTATTCCATTTGCGGTACTTTGCGGGGAGGTCGGAGCTCTTGTTTTTCTCTCATCTGGAAAAAATATGGCTATAGCTGCAGGCATTGCGACATTTGTCGGTGCCATGACTCATCTTCTTTTGGATGAACTTCATTCAATTGTATTGAAGTGGGGATTCCTGCCTGTTCTAAAAAGCTCCAGCGGTTCGGCATTGACCTTAAAATCCAACTCGATCGCCGCAACCATGACTATCTATCTGTTAGTCTCCATTGCCGGTCTGCCGATTTTCAAACTTTTAGGGTATGATTTCTTACGATAGTCTGGTTACCCTTCACCTGTTCCAGCTGACATCAGGGGTAATCATAGATGATACTGCTCTTGAGGCAGTAATCTGAACAGCTGTTTCTTTACATAACAGACGTGAATATCTGCAACTCCTGTTACGTGATCGAAACCTCGCGCCCGGAGATATGCCATACAAAAGTAAACAGAATACTTACAAGAAAAAAGGTATTCCCGGTCATCCTCCTAGTGTAGAACATGAAGTACCTGTATAATAGAACATCCATCTATCACACAGGAAGAGATCACAGTTTAGAGCGCTCCCACAACAATAAATACGAGAGGGTTGAATCTCATATGACTACTTCAAATGAAAATACCGATAAAAAGTCCATCAGGCACAAAACCTCAATGGAACGGCATAAGGAAAACGTCGACGCAAACATCAAGCGCGCCGATCAAGAACGAGGTGTAGTAATCTTACTCACAGGTAATGGTAAAGGTAAGTCGAGCTCTGCATTTGGCATGGCAATTCGCAGTCTCGGCTACGGCTATAAAGTTGCGATTGTGCAATTTATTAAAGGTACGCAGCTTTCCGGTGAAGAACTCTTTATTCGCGACAAGCATCCGGAAGTCTATTTCCACCAAATGGCAACAGGCTTTACCTGGGAAAGTCAGGATCGTGAAAGCGATATCGCTGCAGCAGAAGACAGCTGGGATCACGCGGCAAAACTCCTGCAGGATGATAGCTATCATTTAGTGATTCTCGATGAAATTACCTATATGCTGGCATACAAGTATTTAGATGAAAACATGGTACTCAACGCTTTACGTAATCGTCCCGAAGAACAGAGTGTTGTTTTAACCGGCCGTGGTGGAGGTTCAGCTCTTCGCGATCTGGTCGATACTGTTTCTGAAATTAAAGACGTCAAACATGCATTTCGCAGTGGTGTTAAAGCCCGTAGAGGCATAGATTTTTGATCTGTTGTTCCTGTACTGATTGCTATGCAAAATGTAGCAATTCGTAGACATGAACCCTCATTTTTTATCAGATCTGGCGAGGTGTAAAGCTTTAGGTGTGGGGGGAGCACAGCGATACATATTGCAACAACTCAATATTAAAGTAAATCCTCTGATTTACCGAGTTACCTGCCACAAATGCAGTTCACACCTCATTCCTTTCTTCTCACCTGTTTAAGCTGAAACTCAGCGAGAATCAGATTTTTTTATACACTGTAGCAAGAATTACAACATCCATTTCGAATGTTCAGTACTTGTATTTCACGATAAACACATGGTTCCGCCATGATTAAAATGGAACTTAGGAGTAATCAGAACACTCATTGTTGTAATAACAAACAGGATATCTCATGCAAACGACCTTAGCATTCGATGTTTATGGTACCCTCATTGACACAAATGGGGTTATTGCAGCTCTTCGTAAGCTTGTTCAGATCAATGCGGAAAATTTCTCCAAGACCTGGCGTGACAAGCAGCTTGAATACTCATTTCGACGGGGGCTCATGCAAAAATACGAAGATTTCCCCACATGCACCCGTCAGGCACTGGATTACACCTGCACCCTTTACAACGTGGTTCTCTCAACAGAACAAAAAGCCACACTCATGGCTTCATACAATATGCTCCCTGCTTTCAACGACGTGCTAGAAGGTTTAACTCGCTTAAAGGCTGCCGGGTTTCGTCTCTATGCTTTCTCAAACGGTAAAGCAGACGCACTTGAACTGTTATTGAACAATGCAGGTATTCGGGATTTATTCATTGGTATTGTGAGTGTTGACGAAATTAAGACATTCAAGCCATCACCAGCAACGTATTGCCATTTTTTACAACAAGCTGCAGCGACCGGTGAGAGTGCATGGCTTGTTTCCAGTAATCCTTTTGATGTCATCGGCGCAATCTCGGCGGGTATGAAAGCCGCCTGG